>DATLHP010000330.1:0-8028 GCA_035539835.1 Bdellovibrionales bacterium | reverse complement strand
GTCATCATTCCGAAAGAGAACGAGAAAGACGTTAAAGACATCCCGAAAGAGGTGTTGAAAGACTTGAAGATCATTCTTGTCGATCACGTCGACCAAGTTCTCGTGAACGCTCTCGACATCAAGAATCCGAAAGACTTGTTCAAGAACAAGCTCGATCGCGACATGGGTTTGAAGGCGAATTACACAGGTCACGAGCTTCAAGCTCACTAAGCTCAGGTAATCCGACGATCAACGAAGCCTCGCTCGAAAGAGCGGGGCTTTTTTATTGTCCACAGCCCATCGCTTTTGAAAACGTCGCTCGGTACCGAGGCGAATTGATCAAAAGACATTGCATGACGTTCGATGGAGCCGGATGGACGCGACTTGGATAGTATTCGCAGAGTTTTGGAAAGACTGTCGACGTGATTTGTGAGGACGAACTTAAGTAAGCAGCCGCATAAGCGTATCCCTCTTCGAGGCGCTTACGCGGACATACGTTTTCTAATCCGGTCTGCTCGTTCTCTGCCGCAGCGGCAAGACAATCGACGATCTGACGGGCGTTCGGTTCTTTGGCGAGAAGGGCAACATACTGTACTTTTCGTGCGTTTGAAATTTCACATTCAGCATCATTCGCAGCGAATTGCTCGAGATATGCCGCCGCCGCTCGTTTTCTAGCAGACGGTTGTTTCAGCATGATCTGCCTTTGAATATTAGAGCACGCATGTGAAAGCTCATGGTCGATCGTTAATGCATCCACGAGTGCCTTCGATTTTTTGTCAAAATACGGAGAGAGTTTAACAAAGCCGGATCCCGTTTCGCCGTTGATCAAAGCGCGAGGAAAGCGCTTCTGCATCGATGTGAACAGCTGCTTTTCATTCGAATCGAAATTAGAAAACTCGATCGCTCCAGCATCGATGATCGCTGCGATGAGGCCGTACAATTCTGACGTCTTGAGATTGAACTGACCGGTCGATTTGATACACGGATCGACTTTCGTTGGGTCGTGAGGCCTTTTGCAGAATTCAAACCCAACATTTGCCATCGCATCGACGCACTCTTTGTTGCCGGCGCAACACTGAGCTGCGACGGGAGCTCTTCGTTTTTCGGCGGTGTTGACGAGATTGATGAGTTCTTGGCGAGTTCCAATCCGGTGCCCACGCGCATAAGCCTGCACACGAGTGAGACCGATTTCTTTTCCTGTGAAACTTGATTCGAGGTAGCGCTTGTTTTCCGGCTGCTCCCAGGATGGGACGCCGTCCTTCCAAGCGGGTTCGCAGACATTCGCTGCCGAGAGTTGATAGACCGCAGTCGGGAGACCGTGACCGTACGATTCGACGATTTCGCAGACTTGTTTTTTCTTTTCTTCGGTCAGTGGTTTTTTCGGATCGGAGAACGCCGTCGCCGATGAAATCAACGAAAAGAGGAGTGCGAGAATAGATATCGAACCAACTCGAGAAAACAAGAAAGCACTCCCACTAGGTAGCCTCGGAATTACTTAGCGAACTCGGTGCCACGCAAATGTCTTGTGAGCGGCCAATGGTAGCTTCTGGTGAGTTTTCTGGTGTCAAAGATATGATCAGGGAGGCGTTTTGGAGAGCCTCTAAGCCCTATGAGATACATAAGAAAAGGTACTGAAACTTCTTCAGGATCTGCCTTTAAAACCGTGCAATTAGCGCATTTATAAGGGGTAAGTGTCCTCAGTCCGTCATCAATTCCGACGAATTTCAGATTCTGTAATGTGTCCGGTTGACGCGTTGGCCCTTATCCTTCAAAACAGCGGATCAACCGATCGGCGCCGACAGGAATCCCGTGACTGAACTTGCGAATCCAAATGATGCGTTATTAGAGCTGGGACGGCTCTATCAATCGCGTTGTGATTTTGGAATTGCCATCAAGACGCTTCAGCAAGCCGCAGACGGTTTCATTAACGAACGAAACATCGATAAATATCTAAAATGCCAGAACTACCTCTTGTCGATGTACGCACAACGAGAAGATCTCGAAAGCGTTCGTCAAACGAAAGAGCGATTGCAAGACCTAGTGCTCAAAGAGGGTTTCGAGCTGAGCGCGCGGATTTACTACAACCTCGGTGTATGTGCCTGCCATAAAGGGCAGCTTGATGTCGGTCTCGATTACTTTCAGAAGTCTCTCTCTCTTGCTTTGGCGACAGACGACAAATCTGACATCTGTCATGCGATCCACGGCTTGGGTTACGCCTATTACTCGCTCGAGCGATACCCTGAAGCTCTGAAAGAGATCTATAACCTTCAAGTCTTCTTCCAGATTCTTGATCTTCCGGATCTCAAGCTCTCAAGCCAGATGTTGAATGGTCATATTCTTCGCAAGATGAAGAAGTATGATCAGGCGCTCGAGATACTCTGGGGATGTTACGATCTCGTGAGAGAGCAAAAGAGCATGGTTTTGTATCTGAGCCTTCTTTATGGGATGGCGCTCGCATACAAAGATTCAGGCGAATTCGACATGGCCCGCATGTATCTGACGCTCGCTAAAAAGTCGTCAGATCCAGAGAACCTGCGTTATCTCTGCCGCCATATTGACGTGCAGCTGCTTGAACTCGGTGGATCAAAAGACGCTGACTACGATCTCGTTTTGGATTCTGTTTCGAACTCAGTGACCGAGAAGAAAAAAGGTCGCGTCGATTTCAAGAATCAGTTCATCCTTCTCGACATGCTCCGTCTGTTCATGAAGCAGCCCGGCGCAGTGTATTCTAAAGAAATCTTGGTTCGACAGGTTTGGAAGCAGGACTACAATCCTGCCGTTCATGACAACAAGATCTACGTCACGATCAAACGCTTGCGCAAACTGATCGAACCGGATTACGACAAGCCTCGGTATATCTTCCGTGCGAAGAATGGTTACTACTTGAATAAGAATGCTCGAGTTTTGTTGGAAGCCAATTAGAGGGGAACGCTAAATGGGGGGGAACAGATCAATGAAGTTCGTAATGTCTTGGCTCGCAGCCATCGTTGTAGGTGCTGCTGCATTCGCTACGGTATCTGAGGCAGCTGCGATGAGTCGTCATCGCTTTTTTGGACCTGAGGTTCCATTGCCGACAGCATCGGCGCTTCCATTCCCTTGGAAGGGTATGGATGGCTACTGGCAAACAAATGTGAACGGAACTCGTTCATTCCTTATGAAGTCTTATGAAACTGCCGAGGGCCAAAAAATCCTTCGTATCGTGGAATATGATCCATCATCGGGTGTCGTCCTCGCGCGGGGCCTTGCGCTCCCAGTCGACGGATCAGAAGTCGTGAAAGCTCAGATGATTGGCAACGGCGCCGAATATGAACTCTTCATGGGTAGCTATACGGATGACGAAGACACTTCTAAAGCGAAGACGTTGTTCGCGGTGCGGGCAATGGGCCTCGATGAGGGTCGCTCATATCAAATGGTTGCTCACAAAATCCGTCGCTTACACAGATAAGCCGGGGCTTTTTTATTGCCCGAATTGGCGGGTCGGGGTATCTATACCCCCTCTCGCGTTCGAGTGCTTGGTAGGGGGTTAGCTCAGTTGGTAGAGCGCCACCCTTACAAGGTGGATGTCGCAGGTTCAAGTCCTGTACCCCCTACCAAGCACTCGACGGCAGCGTTGGGGGCGCGATGAACATCGTTATTCCAATGGCTGGGCAAGGAACGCGATTCTCGAGCGCTGGGTACGCACTGCCCAAACCATTTCTCCCTATTCACGGAAAACCAATGATCTCTGTCGTGGCTGAAAATGTTCGGCCACAGAGAAGTACTCATCGTTTCATCTTCATCGTGCTTCGTGAGCATGAGCTGAAGTATGAGTTTTCAAAACAGCTCAAATCTTTCGTTCCTGATTGTGAGATCGTCCTGACTGAACCCACTGATGGCGCTGCGCGAACTGTTCTGATGGCGGCCGAGTTCATTGATTCCGATCGTCCGTTGGTGATCGCCAATTCTGATCAGTACCTCAATATGCGAATCGAAGATTTCTACCGCCACGCGGATACATTGGACGTCGATGGCTGCATTTTGACGATGAATGTGATCGATGGTCCGTGGTCTTACGTGCGTGTCGAACACGATCAGGTTCGGCAGGTTGCTGAGAAAATCCAGATTTCAAACGAAGGAACAGTCGGCGTTTATCACTTCAAGCGCGGCGCAGATTTTGTGCGCGGTGCTCGACAGATGATTAAAAAAGACATTCGCACAAAAAACGAATTCTATGTCGCGCCAGTGTACAACGAACTCATCGCCGAAGGGCTTCACATTGGGCGTTACAATGTCGGGGACCTTAAGAAGGTGATGATCGGTCTTGGCACCCCAGAGGACTACGAGGATTTTCTTGCGACGCCGTTGTCTCGGCAGGTCTGAGCGGTATGGCTGGCCTCGCTCTCTTTATACCCATGTACAATTGCGGCAAGCAGATCGAGCGAGTTTTGAACTCGCTCGAGCCTTCAGTGCGTTTGCATTTTTCCGAAATATTGATTTTGGACAATGGGAGTAGCGACAATGGCCCACAAACCGTTCGCCAGTGGATCGCAACAAATCAGCTCGTGAACGTTTCATTTGAAATCAATAGTGAGAATCTTGGTTTTGGCGGAAGTCACAAAAAAGCGTTCTCTCGATTTATCGACAGAGGTCATGACTATTGCCTTGTTCTTCACGGCGATGACCAGGCGAGCATTCGCGATTTCTTGCCTTTGTTGAGAGATAAAGAGTTTCAGCATTGGGACCATGTGCTTGGCTCACGCTTTAGCTGGCAATCACGACTGGTGAACTATTCGAAGATACGCGTTCTCGGAAATGTCTTTTTTAATGCTCTCGCAAGCGTCTTGAAACGGCGACTCATTTCTGATTTGGGTGGCTCTGGTTTGAACATTTACAGTTTGAACCGACTCGAAGAAATGAACTACTTGAGCTTTCCGAACGACCTGACATTTCACACGTCGTTTCTCCTCGATGCATTGACGAAGAGAAACCGGTATCGATTCGTTCCGATTTCATGGCGTGAATATGATCAGATTTCAAATGTGCGGATCTATTCGCAGTCACTGAATTTGTTGCGAACTTTGACTAAAGACTTCGTCAAGAACCTGAGATCCAAGTAACGGCGTTAGGGCTGCAAAGCGTACATTTCTTGATAGTGACGTGGCGCCATTTCAAAACTGTGAATTCCGTCAGTTACAATCGCAGCTTCGTACCGATGCTCAACATAGACTTTCAAATCAGGATCGCTCGGCCCAATTGGCGCGAAGTCCCCGTAGGGATTCGTAAAGTCGAAAGGGTGATTGTGGATGTGTAGCCAGCGTTTCCAGCCGACTTTCAAATCAGCGGCAATCGCCTCTTGGAGCAGATTCATTCTTGCGACGCCGCCGGAGCCACGCTCGCTAATGAAGTGAATCTTCAATCGTTTGCCGTCTTTGCTCATCAGAACTTCTGCGCCGAATTCAGAATAGTGATCGGGCGATACGAAGGCGAGATGACGTCTGAAGAGTTCGGTTTCAAGGCATGTCGTTTTGCGAATCTGTAGTCGGGCAATATCGATCATGAGATCGAGCTGCCGAAGAATCGATTCTTTCTTTTTCGGGTCCCAATTCACGTTTGCCATCAATGAGCGATGGTGTTTCAACGAAAGCAATGGGTCGTAAGCTCTCTCTGCAGGAAAGCCCGCATGAACCCATTCTGCGTAGTCTTCGTCTTCTTGGTTGGGATCGAATTGATTCGAAAACACTGAGCGTTCGTTACCGATGGTCCACGTCAAAAAGAGAATGTTGCCTTGCTGATTGATTTTCGGAAAGCCGGGGAGCTTGCAAACGCCTGCCAGAGCGAATTCGCCGATCAGCAGAGAAAGGCAGGATATAGCCAGAATCAGGATCTTTTTCACGCAAAGCCCCCTTGCGAGAGGGCAATCTAGAATCCGATGAAGGCAAAATTCAAGTGTTTGTTGCTGACGCGTAATTACTCAATACAGATCTCAACGAAGAACGGGCCGACGTCGCTTTCGAATGGGACAACCATTCGCGATCCGCGCCCCTGAGAGATGCTGTGATCGCGCCCGGTGACGACAGAGGGTAGAGCTGTTTCGATGCCATAACCCTTTTCGTTTAAAGCGACCTTGGCTTGGCCGAAGATGATGTTCGTCAATTCACCAGCACCGTCTTCGATTTCTTTCGACATTTGAGTGATTTCTTCGCCGAGCATACGAGACATCACACCGAGAAAGGTTTTTTCAGGAAAACTGATCACAACAGCGCCCTCAAAGGCCTCTGCGATCAAGCCAATCACACCAGAGATGTCACCCTGCATTTTGTCGCCTGGGTTCTTTCTGAAAATCGGCCCCGCAGTGGCTTTGAGCGAACACTGAAGTTCAAGAACTTTGAGTGTCGCGGTCAAAAACGGATTCAAAAAATTGACGTCGACAGACTTCGGCGCGTTGATCGCTCCACAGTCCTTTACGGCACTACCGATCGACTCTGAAACTTTGAGACTTCCAGAGAGGCCTTCTTGCTTGAGCGTCTTGCAGACGGCTTCGCGCACCGCGATCAATCTCATTTGATGCTTAGCTGTCGTAACCTTTTGGTTGATCAAGAGAAGAGTTCACAACCAAGAGGTCGATAGCGAAAACAGTTTTTCGCAATCGACAATGATGTGACGAGGATCCGTATCGATGGCTTTTGCTGCCATGTCGAGGCACGTTTTCGCTGCATCTCCATCTGAAGAAGGTGTGAGCTTCAGCAGATAGTGGGTTTCATGGGCATCAAAAGAGAACGGGAGTTTGAGTGCTTCACTCATGCGACTGCCTCCGAGTTAGATTTGTCGGCGGATCCGTTGAATAGAGAGAGAGTCTTCTTAATCAATTTTGGGTCGAACTTCGCTGCTGCGGGGTTCTTACTATACTGGGAGTCGAGAGCCTCGAGTTCTTTGAGAGGCTCTTGACGTGGCTTTCCGGGCACGACGCGACACCATTCATCGAGGCAACCTGCCAACGCGATCAATTGTGCTTCAGCGCAGATGCGAATTCCCGGAATTCCTTTTGGATATCCTGTGCCGTCAAAGCTTTCGTGGTGTTGCTGAATCGCCTTAATGACGGTGTCTGAAACTGGAATTTTTCGATCTTTGATGATCTTCAGCGAAAGCTCCGGATGTGTTTGATAAAGAGAGCGATCTTCCGGTGTCCAGTCTGTTTCTGGCTTACTGAGAAGCTGTGGCGGCAAATCGACCAGGCCGATGTCGTGTAAAAGTGCGGCGAGCGAAACCTCTTCTGGGTTTCCGATGCCGAGACCAATCGAAAGGAGTGCGGCAAACGTTGCTGCGTTGGCGGCGCTTCCGTAGGTTGATTCTTGCTCTTCTGCGAGACTCATCATTTTTTGATACCAACTCGATCCCGGCTGATCCCCGCAGACATAGGAAGTCACGATCGAGCGGCAATCGCCGAGAAGGCGCTGTCCCTTTTCAAAGGAATCGTCTCCGGCTCCGCCTTGCAGAACGTCTGTCAAAAGAGAGCGAATTGCTTTTTCTCGTCGATCTTTGATTTCAGTTTGCGAAAGAGTCGTGTTGGATTGGAGGTCCTTTAGCTTTTTCGCACTCGCTTTATAGAATGCGGCCATCTGATTGGTTTTTACATAAATCGATTTGATTCGATGAGTCTCTAGACGACGTGCTCGTTCGGCGTCGAGTGGTTCGTTGGCTGCACAATAGCGAATGTATTTACAGTTCGCTGGTAGATGAATGTAAAGATCAAATCCCAACTGTTCGCCAGCTTCGATGTCAATCAAGCTGACAGGCCGGAGAAACATCTGTTGTCCGCTACTGGCTGTCGTAATGTCGTCTTGCAATTTGTGTTCAAGCGGCTTGGTGTCCGCCGGCAGCAAAAATACGTCGTCCGATCCATTCTTCAAAAAGAGCTTTTTGTCGATAACCTTTCGATCATCGCTCACGAAGTAAAGCGGCGAATCGGCGAAGTACATTTTGAGAAGCTGAGCGACTTCTGCTGTCGGAATCTCTTCGGTTTGAGAACCAAAAATAATAATTGGCGCCCCGGGCTCCGGCGCTGCTTCAAGA
>DATLHP010000329.1:0-4719 GCA_035539835.1 Bdellovibrionales bacterium | reverse complement strand
GTAAAGCCCTCAGCTTCAGTTAAAGAGATTAAGGGCGCAATTTTGGCGGGTGTCGACGCCGGTCATTTTAAAGTTGCGACCCACGGACGACTCAATGTCCGCAAGGCTTTGAACGCTCTTCGAAACTAGCTTCTTCCAGTTCTTTTGGTGATATTGCGGCGCAGCCATAGCGCCCCTCAGACGGCTTGCCTGACGCGCCGTGCGGCGGGTACTTTCTCCGCTTTCGAACACTAGAAAAACCGACTCTTTAGCTGCGGTTAGCGACTAGAGTAACGGCTCGAATGGCGGCCTATGCGATATTATATTTCTGATCTCAAAAACTACGTCGGACAAAAAGTTGAGCTGCGTGGTTGGGCGTATAACGTGCGCTCATCGGGCAAGATCAAGTTTCTATTACTTCGTGACGGAACTGGCCTCTGTCAGTGTGTCTTCGTCAAAGCCGAGTCGAATCCAGAAGCCTTCGACGTAAAGTTTCCGATGCTCACACAAGAGTCATCGGTGAAAGTCATCGGAACGGTTCGCGAAGAAAAACGTTCACCGGGTGGATATGAGCTCGGCGCTGAAGATCTCGAGATCATTCACGTCGCGCAAGAATATCCGATCACGCCGAAAGAACACGGCACCGATTTCTTGATGAACCATCGCCACTTGTGGCTGCGCTCGAAACGCCAACACGCGATCATGAAAGTTCGCAGCGAAATCGTTTCTGCGATTCGCGACTTTTTCGATGGCCGCGGCTTCACTTTGACCGACGCACCGATCTTCACGCCAAGCGCGTGCGAAGGAACTTCGAATCTTTTCGAAACTCAATACTTCGACGAGAAGGCATATCTCTCGCAGAGCGGTCAGCTCTACATGGAAGCGACTGCTGCTGCACTTGGAAAGGTGTATTGCTTCGGCCCAACGTTCCGCGCCGAAAAATCAAAAACTCGTCGTCACTTGATCGAGTTCTGGATGGTCGAACCAGAAGTCGCGTTCAACGATCTCTACGACAACATGGAACTCGCTGAGCAGTTCGTCGAGTACATCGTTCAGCGCACGATCAAGAATCGCCCTGACGAGCTTGCTGCGATCGATGCATCGAGCGATCCGTCGGAGACCAAGTTCTTGCCTCGCGTAGAGGGCCTGAAGAACGTGAAGGCGCCATTCCCGCGCATTCATTACGATGAGGCTGCAAAAATCATCTTGAAAGAAAACCCGAAGTTCATCGTCGGCGACGACTTTGGCGCGACCGATGAGACGATCATCAGTTCAAAACATGATCGTCCTGTTTTCGTTCACCACTTCCCGACTCCGGTGAAGGCTTTCTACATGAAAGAAGATCCGAACGAGAAGGACCGTACTTTGAGCTGCGATCTTCTGGCGACAGAAGGTTTCGGCGAGATCATCGGCGGCGGACAGCGCGAAGACAATCTCGACATCCTCACTCGCAAGATTCACGAGCACGGATTGAAAGAATCTGACTTCGCATGGTTCATGGATCTTCGTAAGTACGGAACGTTCCCGCACGCAGGCTTCGGCCTCGGCGTTGAACGCGCGGTTGCTTGGATCTGCGGACTTCCGCACATTCGCGAAACGATTCCGTTCCCGCGTCTGTACGGTCGCTCTTACCCGTAACGAAAATTTGAAATTAGAGATTTGAAATTCGACTTTTTAGGAGAGCTTTGAATGGCAACGACTGAAACGGGTTCGCTGACTGAACGAAGAGTTGCGGCCCTAGAAATAAAGAACAACGAAGCACTCGTCGGCGGCGGCGCTGACCGTATTGCGAAACACAAAGAGGGAACGCGCCTCACTGCGCGCGAGCGTCTCGATGTTCTTTGCGACCCAGGTAGCTTTGTTGAAATGGATCGTTTCGTTACCCATCGTTCGCAAAACTTCGGTATGGGCGACAAAAAGATTCTCGGTGACGGCGTCATCACAGGCTATGGCCGCATCAACGGAAAACTCGTTTATTGTTACTCGCAAGATTTCACGGTTTTCGGCGGATCAATGTCGCGCACGCAGGCGAACAAGATTCTGAAGATCATGGACATGGCGATGAAGAATGGCGCACCGATCATCGGTCTTAACGACTCGGGTGGAGCACGTATCCAAGAGGGCGTCGAAGCACTCGGTGGTTACGCAGACATTTTCCTTCGTAACACTCTCGCTAGCGGCGTCGTTCCACAGATCAGCGCGATCATGGGGCCATGCGCGGGCGGCGCGGTTTATTCGCCATCGATCACTGACTTTGTCTTCATGGTCAAAGACACGAGCTACATGTTCGTCACCGGTCCTGACGTCATCAAAACCGTCACGCACGAAGAGGTTACGAAAGAAGAACTCGGCGGAGCAACAACACACGCTGCGAAATCTGGCGTCTCGCACTTTGCTGCGAACGACGACAAGCATTGCTTGTTGATGATTCGCGAACTCTTGAGCTTCCTTCCATCGAACAATGTCGACGATCCACCCGTTCTTCCAACGACGGATCGCCCTGATCGCACCGAAGAAGCGCTCAACACGTTCATTCCGGACAGCTCGAAGAAGCCATATGACATGAACGAGCTCATCAAGATGGTCGTCGATGAAGGATACTTCCTCGAAGTTCATCAGAGCTACGCAAAGAACGTCATCGTCGGCTTTGCACGCTTCAACGGCCGCTCGGTCGGTATCGTTGCCAACCAACCGCAAGTTCTCGCTGGTTGCTTGAACATCGACGCCTCGAAAAAGGCTGCGCGCTTCGTTCGCTTCTGTGACGCGTTCAATATTCCTCTCGTCACCTTCGTTGACGTTCCTGGCTTCTTGCCTGGTACCGACCAAGAATGGAACGGCATCATCACTCACGGCGCGAAGCTCTTGTATGCCTACGCCGAGGCCACTGTGCCGAAGATCACGATCATCACGCGCAAAGATTACGGCGGCGCTTACTGTGTCATGTCGTCGAAACACCTTCGCGGCGACGTGAACCTTGCATACCCAACTGCGGAAATCGCCGTCATGGGCGCCGACGGCGCAGTGAGCATCATCTTCCGTGATGCGATCAAGAAATCGCTCTCGCCAGACACTGAGCGCGCAAAGCTGACTGCGGACTACGAAGAGAAGTTTGCTAACCCTTACGTTGCGGCCGAACTCGGCTACGTCGACGAAGTGATCGAGCCAGCTCTGACTCGTAAGCGCATCATTGATGCTCTTGAAATGTTGAAGAACAAAAAAGACACGAATCCGCGCAAGAAACACGGAAACATCCCACTATGAAGACCTTCAAAAAAGTTCTCATCGCCAACCGAGGAGAGATCGCACTGCGCGTGATTCGCGCCTGCCGCGATCTCGGCATCACTTCGGTGGCAGTTTATTCGGATGCAGATCGAAACAGCCTTCACGTTACGCTGGCGGATGAGGCCTACAACATCGGCCCCGCACCAAGCAAAGACTCGTACCTCAACGTCGACAACATCATGGCAGCGATCAAAAAATCGGGCGCCGATGCGGTTCACCCAGGCTACGGGTTCTTGTCAGAGAACGCGAACTTCGCCGAAGACTTGAGAAAAGCTGGCGTCACATTCATTGGCCCAACTCCTGAGAACATTCGCGCAATGGGCGACAAACTCTCGGCGATCAAGCTCATGAAAGAAGCCGACGTTCCGACGACCCCTGGATCTGGCGGCCCTGTCGACACAATCGAAGACGCAAAAAAAGTCGTCGAGAAAATCGGATATCCCGTCATCATCAAGGCGACGGCCGGTGGCGGCGGTAAAGGTATGCGCGTCGTTCACAAGGCGGAAGAGCTTGAAAGCTCGTATCGTGCCGCTCGCTCTGAGGGCATGAACTATTTCAAGAACGATACCGTTTACATCGAACGCTATATCCAAAATCCGAAACACATCGAAATGCAGATCTTCGGCGACACACACGGCAACGTCGTGCACCTGTTCGAGCGCGAATGCTCGATTCAGCGTCGTCATCAAAAGATCATCGAAGAAAGCCCATCTCCGAGTGTTCCTGATTCTGTTCGTCAGAAGCTGGGAGAAGTCGCTGTTCGCGCGGCGAAGTCGATTGGTTACATCGGCGCCGGAACTTTCGAATTCATTTTTGACAACAACACCAAAGACTTCTTCTTCATGGAGATGAACACGCGTCTTCAAGTTGAACACCCGATCACCGAGATGGTGACCGGCGTTGATCTGGTTCAAGAGCAGATCTTTGTTGCCCAAGGAAAACCGCTGTCATTCAAACAATCCGATATCGTTCAACGCGGCCACGCGATCGAAGCGCGTATCTGTGCTGAAGATCCGGTGACGTTTGTTCCATCGCCAGGTTTGATTCGCCGGTGCCGTCACCCGCAAGGGCCGTTCATCCGGGTCGATTCGTACGCTTACCCTGGGTACGAAGTGCCGATCTACTACGATCCGATGATTTCAAAACTCATCGCATACGGACCAAATCGCGAAACGGCGATTCGTCGTCTTGATCGTGCTCTGACTGAGTTCACTCTCACGGGCATCAAGACGAACATCATGCTTCACAAGTCGATCCTGCAGGCGCCGAAGTTTCTCGATGGAAGCTACACGACGCAATTCTGCGAAAAAGATCTCGAGATCAAAGAGCCGACCCTGTTCTCAAAGGTTGATGATCACGTGTTTCTTCTGACGGCAGCCATCGTCGCCTACAACGAGAAGAAGGCGAAAGCCGTCTCTGAATACAACGTTGCGAGCCGCTGGAAAGATCAGGCCCGCA
>DATLHP010000328.1:0-5471 GCA_035539835.1 Bdellovibrionales bacterium | reverse complement strand
ACGAGCACCTGGGCGCGCACCTGACATCGCATCGGCTGCGATAACCTAGAAAGAGAGATCCGTCGACGGCTGCTCTTCATAGTGATGGGCGCGAACTGCGTGAACGATGTGTGGCTTCTCGCCGTGTTGTTCGATGAAGTCTGCTCCGATAACGGCGTGACCACCCTCTTGGTTGTGATCCATCGCTTTACCCACATCGTGTAGGAGACCCGAACGTTTTGCAGCGCTACGATCGACGCCACCCAGTTCGCTTGCGAGAATCCCACAGAGCCAGCCGACTTCGGCGACGTGGAAATGCTGGTTTTGTGCGAACGAATAGCGATAGCGAAGCGTGCCGAGCATTTTTTTGATCTCGGGATGGAGATCTTTTTGCCCAAGTTCGGCGGCGACGCGATTGCCGTCGCTTTCAATCTTACGAGCAACGTCGTTCTTCGTTTTTTCGAAAAGACGCTTCACTGTATCTGCGTTCGGCGACTTTTCGTGAAGGAGTTTTTCGAGGCATCGAGTAGCGATTTCGCGTTTTAGCGGATCGAATCCGATAACTTGGAAGGTATTTGCTTCCGTCAGAGCGATTTCGAGCTCACTCAGTTGCTGAAGAAGCGTGATGTTCGCTCCATCATGTCCCAACATACGGCGTTTAACGTCGTCATTCGGGATCTCGACGATTCCGATTCCTCGCTCGGTGCAAGACGCGCGAGGGAATCGGTTCAGAGCATTGCCGATAATCCTTTTCGCCATCTCTTCGCTATTGGCGCGAATATCTTCTTCGATGAAGGTCGCCTTTTTACGAGCGTCGATCATCGATTGATTTTGCATCTCAGCGAGAAGCTGGGTCTTCATTTCATCGGGTTTCGTACCGGTCACTCGCTGAAGCTCTTCGATCAATTGTGTGCGCAAGCGTTGGTTCTCGGCCTTTTTACGATCGAGTTTCAATTGGCGTTCTTGAATGAGCTTTTCGTGCTCAGCCGATTCTTGAAGCTGCTTTTGAATTTCGCGACTGTCTTGATTGTAAGAGCGATCAGCTTGGCTGCGTTTCTTGCGATAGTCTTCGTCGAGGGATTTGACTCTCTCTTCCAAGGCAAGAAGGTCAGCCTCGTGCTTTGACCACACTTCACCCACCGCCTCATCAGCAGTGAGTTGTGCTTCGTCCATCAGGTGCTGTGCATTTTCTTTCGATTCAGAGACCAGCGCTTCCGCTTCATTCTGTGCACGGCCAATGGTATTCGCACGGCCAATACGCGTGAAGAGGATGGTGATGAGTGCTCCGGCAATGAACCCGAGCACGAGAGACGCGATGGTCATAGGTCCTCAAAAAACAGGTAGATCAGAAATACTTTTTGCGCTTGCTGGAAGGCAAAATCTTCAAGACATCACGATACTTAGCAACCGTGCGTCGAGCAATCTGAATACCATCTTTCTTGAGCAAGTCCACGATCTTCTGGTCAGAGTAAGGGTTTTTAGGGTCTTCCTGACCGACGAGCTCTTTGATCTTCAATTTGACCGATTCGCTCGCAAGTGCGTCACCGTCGTCGGTGTTGATTCCTGAGTTGAAGAAGTACTTCAGCTCGAAGATACCGCGTGGCGTATGCACGTACTTCGCCGTCGTTACTCGGCTCACCGTTGACTCGTGCATACCGATGTCGTTGGCGATGTCGCGAAGGATCATCGGCTTGATGAACGCCGGTCCACGATCAAAGAAGTCCCTTTGATGTTTCACGATCGATTCGGTGACCTTGTAGATCGTCCGTTGCCTTTGGTGGATCGACTTGATCAACCAAACCGCCGAACGAAGCTTGTCCTGGATGTACTCCTGGGTCGTGTTGTTGCCGCCCTTAGACTGCAAAACGTTCTTGTAGAAGTTCGAGATTCTCAAACGCGGAAGCCCGTCTTCATTCAAAGACACCATGTATTCATCGCCGACTTTGTAAACGTAAACGTCGGGCGTGACGTACTGAGTGTCATTCGACAAGAACTGACGACCCGGCTTCGGATCCATCGTGTAGATGATCTTCGTCATCTCTACGATCTCTTCGAGATCTCGGTTCATCGTCTTGGCGATCGCTTCGTAGTTCTTCTTCTCGAGATCCTTCAAGTGGTTCGTGATCAGGATTACGAAATCTTTCGTGTCCTCTTGCAAGTGTTTCGCTTGAATCAGAAGACACTCGCGAAGGTCACGTGCGCCGATTCCAGGGGGATCGAATTCTTGGATATATGGAAGGATCGATTCGAGATCGTCTTTGTTGACGCCCTCGTCTTCGGCGATTTGCTCGAGGGGAATTTTGATATAGCCGTCATCGTCGATGTAGCTAATCAGAATTCCGACCCAAACTTGCTCTTCATCGCTGAATCCTGAGTTTCTCATCTGCCACATCAAGTGGTCGTACAACGTTGCCGTCGTCGAGATGAGATTCTCGTAATTCATGATCTCTTCGTTACCGCCGCCTTGGCTTTGCGCCGGTTTATACTGGGTATCGAGGTATGATTCCCAATCGAACTCGTCTTGCTTCTGCGGGTTCTGATCGGCTTGGGCTTGCGCTTCCGCTTCGCCGCCTTGGGCTTGCGTTTGCTCTGTGGCCGTTTGCTCGTCACCTGAACCGTCAGAAAGCTCTTCGAGAACCGGGTTCTCTTCGAGTTCTTTACGAACAGCAGTCTCAAGTTCCATGCGCGAAAGCTGGAGGAGCTTGATTGCCTGTTGCAACTGCGGCGTCATCCGCAGTGTTTGCGACAGGTTCATCGATTGTTTCATTCCAACTGCCATCTAAGTCCTCCGCCAAAGAACGCATCGTGCGCTCAAAGCTTGAAGTTTTCCCCTAAGTAGAATCTGCGAGCGAGTTCGTTGTTCGTAATCTCTTCAGACACGCCTTCGACCTGCACTTTTCCGTCTTTCATAATGTACGCGTAGTCGCAAATGCCGAGCGTTTCGCGCACATTGTGATCCGTAATCAAAATTCCGATCCCGCGATCCTTGAGTCCGCGAATGATCTGCTGAATATCAGCAACCGCGATCGGATCGATCCCAGCGAAAGGTTCATCGAGAAGAATGAATTTCGGTTCACCGGCGAGAGCGCGCGCGATTTCCACACGACGTCTTTCACCGCCCGAAAGTGCGTAGCCATAGCTATCGCGAATATGCTGAATCGAAAACTCGCTCAGCAAGAGCTCGAGCTTCTCTTCTTTGGCGGTGCCAGAGATTCCGTGGGCTTCGAGCGCAACCAAGATATTTTCTCGAACCGTCAGACGTCGGAAGATGCTCGCCTCTTGCGGAAGATAGCTAAGACCGACACGCGCACGTTGAAACATCGGCATATTACTGATCGAGGTATCACCGAGCATGATCTCGCCGCCATCTGGCTGAACAAGGCCGACCACCATATAGAAGCTTGTCGTTTTTCCGGCGCCATTCGGTCCAAGCAAACCGACGATCTGCCCTTGAGACACTTCAAGAGTGACGCCATTGACGACTTTTCTCTGCTTGAATGCCTTGCTGATCTGATTAACGGATAGGCGAATCAATTCGATTTCTCCATCTGCTTCGTGTCGATGATCTGCGCCTTCGCATTCGAAACTTGAACACGACGACCGCCATCGAGCAGCGTGATCTTGTCACCGACCAACTCATCACCATTCTGAACGACACGAGGCGAACCACTAAAGACGACTTTATCTTCTTGAACATCGAGGCTCACCGTTCCGCTCGTCGCGAACTTATCGGTATCTGTCACTCGAACTCCGCCGCCAACTTGAATCGACTGAAGAGCATCGGACTTTGGATCAAAAGCAAATTTCGCCGTTGGACCACTGATTTGCATCGTGTCCATATCGATAATGACGTTTCCGAAAAACTGCGCCAGATTCGTCTTCCCATTGAAAATCGCGCGCTGACTTTGAATCGTCGCATGACGATCAGCTTTTCCGGCTGCCATCACTCGCTTCTTCGCTCGTACGCTGCGATTCACGGCAATGTCATTCGACGCGAGATCGGCCACCATGTCGGCGCCTGTGAGATTGATGTTGCGGTCTGCACTTTCTGGCGGGCCTGTCATTTCAACTTCGTTCGGGCTGATCAGTTTTCGATTGGCAGAGTCGTAGAAGGCCGATTGAGTTCTGAAAATGTAGCCGTTTGACGAACGGGTTTCGACGTCACCTTCGATGCGCATCGCATTTTGTTCCGGAGTCACGTGACCGGTTTTTCCCGTCACTGTGAATGTCACTCCGTCTTTTCCGAAGAAACGCACTTTCACCCTTTCAATCGTCCACTGCTCGCCTTCTTTGGGACGAACCGCTCGATCCGCCCAAAGTTCCCATTCTTTTTTCTCACCCTTTGCTTCAACAAGATGGAGACCGTTCATTACCTGACCGGCTTCATTTCCATCTGGCCGAGGCACAGCTGCTTCTTCTGGTTCCGACGGAGATAGGCCTAGTTCGTCGGGAGCCAAAATGATGAGCTCGACAACGAAGATCACAAAGAGAAGAGCTAGAATGATCGTGTTGCGTTTGCTCATTTTCGTTTTGCAGCCTCTCCCTCCGGGAGAAGAAAAATCCATGTCTATCTACAGTTAGAGCTTAGCACAATTATTGCTCTCCCCTTTATCACTGTTTTGTTGAGCTTCAACTGGACTCGACTTCCGGCCGAGTCATTGTGAGACACCTCTGACTCTTTGGGCCAAATATTAAGTTCGTTCAGAATTTCGCCGATTTATAGATCGCATGAATGCGATGTGGTTCATCTACACAAACGAAGTCGTGAGCGGCCCTTTCCCAACGGAAGCAGTGCGCGCGAAAATCCGTGCGGGCGAAATCGCCCCAGGCAGCTTCGTTTGGTGGAAAGGACAACGTGAGTGGATCCCGGTTGCGACTTGGGAAACACAAGCCGATCAAATCGTTCAAACGGCCATCGATCGTACGCAGAAAGCCGTTTGGTATCTCGATACAGACGGAAATCCTGTTGGCCCTCTCACTGAGACTGAACTGATTCTCCAACTCCGTGGTCACGAGAACCTGACTCGCATCAGACTCTGGGCCGTTGGAATGGAAAAATGGCAAAGCGTCTTTGAGCTAAGCGAAATCATGGACCAGCTCGGGCTCTCTCGTCGCGAAAACGAGCGCGCGCCATTGATGGGTACCGTCGCAGTCACTCGTTCAAACGAAGATCCGCGCGGTTATGTCGTTAGAGCAGCATCGATCAGCGTGGGCGGAATGGGTCTAACGGGCCAGCACGATCTCCGCATCGGCGATCGAATATCTCTGTTGATCAAGAGCAATGAGTTCTCGAGCAATATCCACGTTCGTGGAGAAGTCGCTTACGTCACGAGCCAAGGCTACGTTGGAGTTCGCTTCGAACACGTCCACTCAGAGACGCAAGCGATCATCATCGACTACGTGAAGCGCTTCAATACAGGCGAGCCGACGAATACGTCGAACGTGGCGTAACAATCAAAGGCATAACGGCATAGAGGCAGATGGCATATGTC
>DATLHP010000327.1:0-3272 GCA_035539835.1 Bdellovibrionales bacterium | reverse complement strand
AAGAAATACTTCGCAATCAGCGAAAGTCTTCAACTCTATATCAAAGGTCTTACGTTCGAAGTCGTTGATCGTCCATGCTACGACGGCTCACGAGAAACCGATGCATCGACATCGAATGCGAAAAATTCTCCAATTTGCCTTAGCGCCAAAAGGCTCTCCCGCTTTTCGAAATCTGTTCTTCGTCGAGTTTTAATTCCGATGGTCATGCATGAAGTTGCTCACCAATTTGGATTCGATGAAAACAGTGCAAATGCATTTCAACGCTTAACTTCACTTCACCTAGAATACCGAACGACTTATCTCGCCAGCATCCGTGCTTATGCACAATGTGCGTTTGCGACGAGCAAAGCCGTCCCGAAAGCAGACAAACAAAAAATTATGGCTCTATTCAAGGTGAAAACTTGGCCAACGAATTTTCCGAAAGCGACTGTCACCACGGCTTGTGCTGCGCAATCTATGATTGCCGGAAATTCGCTCGAACGCAGTTACAATGGTAACCTAAGGGCAGAACTGAAAAATATTGGCCTTACTCGTACCGAGGAACTCTTGCTTTTGAAGTTCGATGGTTACGATGGGAAGAAACCATTTTCTTTCGTCACGATGACAGAGGCGCTGACAGAATCGCCAATTGTTCCAGCCTGCGACCTTCGCGGTGAATGCCGAGTAAAGGAAGTAGATCTCGCCTATATTGGCATGCTCGGAGCAAAGGCAGCTTTAGGATTCATCGACAAAGAAGTCGGTCGTCTCCAAAACCTCATCAACACAAATTAATCATCCACAGACCAGTCGAATCCCGCGGGCGAGTTGTTTCATCATGTTGCCCTCGGGACACGACTTGCGCTTGACGATATAGACATCGGCTTTGCAAACGCGGCCCGCGTACGGCGAGCGACGACGCTCGAGCTGCAGATCTGAACTCACTCTTCGATTGTGCTCGTCAGCAATAAAGACCGGAAAGTATCCGGCAGCTCTTCCCTGCCGACAGAGCTCGAGAGCCGATTCCATCAGCGTCACTCGGTAACGGACTTTTCTTTGGTAGGCATCATCGGGCCAGCCATCGAGACCTCGCATCTTCGTCGGCACTCCTTGCAAAGGCATCACCGGAGTCACGAATGGCAACTCTTGTTGTGCAACACCCTTGAAGGCGCCTTTTTGAGTGAAAACGCCCATCTCGATGGATGTCACCTTTAAGAAATCGACGCGCGGATCCGCCACCGGCATATAGGTGATTCCAAAATCGAGATCACCTTGCGCAACGTGTTTTTCGACTTCGCCCGGAAGCAGCTCATGAAGTTCGAGCGAATACCGGTCCCACTCGAGCTTTCCCAAAACAGACAAAAAGTATGTCGAAAAAACTTCGAACGTTCCCAATCTCAGCGTTTCTGACTGATCGATTTCGCCGTGCAGACTTTCTTTGAGATCGCGAAGCTCATCGACCAATCGCGGCGCGCGCTTCAAAAGTGATTTACCCGAATCAGTCAAAATCATCTTTCGTCCGTCGCGAACGAAAAGATCAGCCTCGAGTTCTTCTTCGAGAACTTTCATTGCTTTCGAAAGCGCTGGCGGACTCACGTTCATGAGTTCGCTTGCGCGGCGAAGGTTCCCGGATTGGGCGAGAGTAAGAAAGTATTCGAGACGGCGAAGATTCATCATTCATCCCTTGAAAACCTTTAGTTAACAAATCGGTCGAATAATTCAATTTTATTCTTGTAAATGAACGACTACGAATGTCGTCAATGCAAAGGCTTCAAATCAATGAAGCAGAAAGGAGTCCCTATGGGGTATCGACAGTTACTCGCAGTATTTTTAACTTTGGCGGTCACGGGAAAAGCGTTCGCGAAGTTCGAGGCCCACGAATGGGGGACTTTTACGTCTCTGGTGGGATCGAACGGACTTACGCAACACGGGATGTATCATGAAGATGAGGCGCTGCCTGACTTTGTGCATGGTTTCGGAGAAATACTTTCGGAATCAAGTCCACTGCCTCCACCAGCAGATCGACCGTGTCGGCCGCATTCAAAGCTCTGTTTCTCACTTGAGACTCTGAATTCGAACCCAATCACGCAGAAGATGGAAACTCCGGTGATCTACTTTTACTCTGATCGCCAGCAAGAGGTCGAAGTGAACGTGAAGTTCCCTCTGGGAGTGATCACGGAAACTTATCCGGCACCAATCCGAACTTTCCCTCGAACAGAGGGACGGCTTGAGAACGGAGATACGACATTCAGAGTGAGCGTGACTGGTTCGCGATACGATAAGCTTCCCTATGTCGATCCGACGAACATCTACGCGCATGCGAGAAATGTTGTGGAAGCCAGCAGTGTTCGTGCCGGGAGTTTCGACAACCCAGAAGTCGAGAAGTTTATCTTCTATCGTGGGCTGGGGCGCTTTCAGCCGCGACTGCAAATCTCTTCGACGGGCGACAGCCTGACTTTCAGAGCTCCGAACGATGCACGCCCGCAAGCGGCGTTCCTCGTCTATTCGGACGGAGAAGGTAAAGTTCGAACCTACGATGTCGGATCATTCGGAACGTTTCCAATGATCGACATCGAGGCAGATACAATCCGGTACCTAAAAACCGGCGTCTTTCAAGGTTTCGGTCGACCGCGTCTCTTGAATTCGCAAGAAACACGAGCGGCTCTGATCGGTTCTTTGAAAACTGCCGGTCTCACGGATGACGAAGCTGTCGCCATGATCAATACATGGGAGCACGGTTATCTCGGAGTACGTGGTTTGAGGCTTCTCTACATTCTTCCGCGCAATGAAGTCGAAGCCACCCTGCCGCTTTCGATATCGCCAGCGCCGGAGAAACTAGAGCGCGTGTTTATCGGCCGACTCGAGATCATGACTGAGGCTGATGAGATTCGAGTCTTCGATCGTGTCATGAATGAAGGTCAGCTGGGGTTCGACGTTAGCTCACTCGGACGTTTCGCACATCCGACGCTGATTCGAACCAAGCAAGCCTACATCGAGAGACAAGCAAGGACCGGAACGACCATCGACCAGAAGATCATTCACATCTTCGATACGCTGATCGAAAAAGCATCGATTGGCATCGTCGATGGCGGAGTGGTTCGGTAAAAATCAAGGCTTCGCTCGCTCATACTGCTTAGGCCAAGAGATATCGGCCTTCAGCGAGCGAGCGGAGTGCAACGGCCAGTACGGATCGCGCAACAATTCACGAGCCAAGAAGATCGTGTCGGCTTCGCCCTTTTTTAGAATCTCTTCGGCTTGTTCGGCTGTCGTAATTAAACCGACAGCTCCCGTCTTTA
>DATLHP010000326.1:0-2582 GCA_035539835.1 Bdellovibrionales bacterium | reverse complement strand
TGAGTGTCGCGGAACCTTTCAAGAACGATGTTTCATCATGTTTGTAACAGATATGAGCGGCTTGCCAACTGAGAATTTCGTCCTGCGTACGAAGGTGGGAAAAAAAGTTTTGCGCCTAGGGAGTGAGTGTTTTAGAACCTTCCCGAACCCACTTTCAGAGAGGCTTTCACGATGTCAAAAGGCACTGTGCGCGCATTCATCGACCATCACTACCGCCACTTCAACTCGGCCGCCCTCAAAGACGCCGCGATCGCCTACGAAACGCACCTGAAAAAGGGCGGAAAAATGTTCGTGACCCTCGCCGGAGCGATGAGCACGGCAGAATTGGGCCTGAGTCTCGCAGAAATGATCCGCCAGGATAAGGTTCACGGGATCTGCTGCACGGGCGCGAACCTCGAAGAGGACATCTACAACCTCGTCGCCCACAATCACTACGTTCGCATCCCGAACTACCGCGACCTCACGCCAGAAGACGAACAAAAGCTCCTCGATCGTCACTTGAACCGTGTCACCGACACCTGCATCCCTGAAGAAGAGGCAATCCGCCGTATCGAGCACTCGATCTTGAACCACTGGCAAATGGCCGACAAAGCGGGCGAGCGCTTCTTCCCGCACCAGTTCCTTTACAAGATCTTGTTGTCTGGCGAGCTGAAGCAGCACTACCAAATCGACCCGAAAGATTCGTGGCTCTTGGCTGCTGCGGAAAAGAACCTTCCAATGTTCGTCCCTGGCTGGGAAGACTCGACGACGGCAAACATCTTCACCGGTCACTGCATCGAAGGAACGATCAAAAACGTTCACACGGTCCGCACTGGTATCGAGTACATGCAAGAGTTGGCAGCTTGGTACACGGCAACGGCACCAAAATCGTCGATCGGCTTCTTCCAAATCGGTGGCGGTATCGCCGGCGACTTCCCGATCTGCGTCGTTCCGATGCTTCACCAAGATCTTCAGCGCAGCGAAGTCCCTCTCTGGGGCTACTTCTGCCAGATCTCTGATTCGACGACATCTTACGGCTCATACTCGGGCGCAATCCCGAACGAGAAAATCACATGGGGCAAACTCGGAGTCGAAACTCCACGCTTCGTGATCGAATCAGACGCAACGATCGTTGCGCCACTGATTTTCGCGTACGTCATGAATCAGTAATCTGAATCGAAAAGCTAAAGACGAGCAAAGGCGCCCTTAAGGGCGCCTTTTTCTTTTCGAAGTCAAACACGCCTAAGTTCACCTTCTCCAGGGAAGGTGAACTCCGGATATATCCACGGGCAAATTTTGGGAAATTTGATTGGCCGACAATTTGAATCGGGCTAACTTTTTTCAACGATCTCATGAAAGGATTCTTATGAGTAAATATGTTGATG
The DNA here is from genome assembly GCA_035539835.1 of Bdellovibrionales bacterium. Lineage (GTDB taxonomy): Bacteria > Bdellovibrionota > Bdellovibrionia > Bdellovibrionales > JAMPXM01 > DATLHP01. Next base: position 1,218 of record DATLHP010000326.1, on the reverse strand, counting down.
GCTTCATCATTCCCATAAAGAAGAATAAATTAAAGGCTTACAAAAAAATGGCCACAATTGGCCGCAAAGTTTGGATGAAGCACGGGGCTCTTGATTACTACGAGTGCGTCGGCGCCAAGCTTGATACTGAATGGGGCATACCATTTAAGAAGCTTTGCAAGCTGAAGTCGGATGAAACAGTGGTTTTCGCTTTTGTCGTTTACAAATCGAAGGCTCATCGCAATCAAGTCACTGCCAAAGTTCATAAAGACCCGCTCATGCAGCCCGAGAATTTCAAAGGCGAGATGCCCTTTGATATGAAACGCTTCACCTCTGGAGAATTCAAAGCCATCGTCCATTCTTAAAATTTCGTTTGAAGGCTATGAGTCTTATAAAACACGGCATGACCTCGTCCAGACGAGGTAGATGTCAGTCGCAGGTTTTGTGTTTTTTATCGCATCTGGGCGGCGGCTGTCGGAAGGCATCATACTGCTGTAGGCGATTGAATTCTTCGAATGAAGTCCATGTTGGATCGTCTTTGCAATAGGTCGGAACTTTGAAAGAGCGGTTCGAAACCAGAGCGCCATCCGTGTATTTCGTCAAAACGCAGTCAGCATCCTTCGTACAAGTTGCTGCAGCTTTATATGCGGCCGGCACTTTTTCGAGATCCGCCAGTGACACCCACTGAAGTTCTGGACCGGAAAATTTTGTATTCTTCGACTCCGCACGAACATGCCTCTTGAATTCGACCAACGGAAAAAACATTGCTTCAAGAAGAGAGAACGTCGTGCTGAATTCGGTGAAGCAATGAAACGGCAGAGCTCTGATTCGCGTTCCGACCTTTGAATAATCCACGACAAGATCCGTACCCGCCAGATCAGAAAGCTCAAATTTCGCGACACCGTTTTCTTTTTCAAGCTGCACGACAGGGAGGAATCTAAAACTATCTTTGAACTCTAAATTTTCCCTATTGAGCCTGCGAACCCAAAACTCAAAACCGAATTCTGGATTGATTTGATAAATCTCTTCTTTGACTCCGTCACTGTCGAGATCGACGTAGATCGACATCGCATTAAAGAAAACTTGTTCTGTATCACACGCCTTCACCCCGCCAATCTCCGAAATCCTGCAAGTAACTGCAGGTCGCCCAGGAGGTTGCGGTTCATAGGTCGCCAAATACATCTCAGGCATGTCTTTCAACAAAGTAACTTTGCCCGCCTCTTTGAAGACGAAAGTCTC
>DATLHP010000325.1:0-2661 GCA_035539835.1 Bdellovibrionales bacterium | reverse complement strand
CCTTTATGGTTCTGAGAAAAATCAGAAACGCGACGACCCTCTTCGTTGGGGTCGTTTTCGTCGTACTTGCATCCAGCGGGATAGAGGTCGTTGGCGACGTTCGTGGCAACATTCGATGCCTTCAAGAGCGTAACGGGAAGCGGTGCCGCCGATGCGATACCGGTCATCATTCCGCTCAATACGAGAAGCATGAGTTGGCGTTTCATAAAACTTTCTCCTCTAACCAGATCAAATCATTTCTGTGCGCGAAGCTTCTTCGCGGTATCCAAAGTCGATTTCAAAAGCGCTGCATTTGGACCAGCGGCACCCATGACCGTGTCGGTCGCAAGCTTCTCGCCTTTTTTAACGGCGTCGAGAATCATTGCATCGACGGTCATATTGCCTTCGCCAGCAACTTGATCGCTCACCTGTTGCAAACGAAGACAGTTTTGTCCGAGCGCGCGAACGCCAATGTCCATGTCCCACATCATGTAACCAGACTTGTTCGTTTCTTTTGCTCGGCAGAATTTGATCTTCTCTTTCGAATTGTTCGGAAGCTTGTGGCAGTACTCGAGAGCTTTGACGAACTTGAGTGAGTAGATACCGAGCATGACTGGTTTTCCGGCAACGTAGTTTTCAAAACCGTCACCGAGATTCGACTTGAGCTGATTGCCGATACTGCCAAGGTCTTTCAAGTTCCAACCTGTCGGCTTGATGCCAAAGGCATTCGGGAAGAACACACCCTGCATCTCAGGAACAAGACCGAAGTTATCGCCACAACCAATCAAAGGACGTTTTGGAACACGGGCGATGCCAAAGTCTTTGTTTGTTTGCGTAGCGTGGAAAGGTTGAAGTCTTCCGAAATCGACTTGAATCGATGGCGTCAGGTCATTGTGCTGAACTTGCACATGCGTGATGATCATCGTCGACTTCGCGGTCGCGGCCATACCATTCTTTTCAACTTCAGACTTCAGTGGCATAGGAATGTGAATGCGGTTCAAGTCGACAGTCGCAGCCGTCGCAAATTTCAGATCTTGCGGAACCATACTCAGGATCGCTTGAACAGTCGATTCAGAGCGATCGCGCTGAAGCTTCAAGCGAACAACAAGACCCATCAAGAATGCCGGTTTCGGATTCTGTTTCAGTTCTTCAGGCTTATTCAAATCGCGATAGATTTTGAACTTTGCGAATTCCTTCGTTTGAAGGGCCAGCATGTTTGTTCGCGCTGTGTTTAAGATGTTCGCAACGCGTTCCTCTGTGACATCGGATTCGCGCAAGTAATCGAACGGAAGATCAGCCGGAATTCCTTTTTCAACCAAAGACACTCGCTTCGCTGAGCCACCAGTTCCCCAAGGTGTCAGATAGCTGATCACCGTGACGGCTTCTTTTTCTGGGAGCTGCGGATTGATTCGATCGATCATCGCGCCGATCTCGCTCTGAACATAGGCAAGAACGCCACCGATCGCGCCCGCTGATCCCGCCGTAACGAGAGCCGGAACGATCGCCGCTGATGAAAGACGCGGAATCGCTTGCGAGAGAGTCTTATCAGTTTCTTTTTCGATGAGATCCATTACACGAGCCGACTGACCCGATTTCGGAATTACGGTCACCAATGTGAACGGCTTGTCAGCGAGTTCGCGGATCACGCCTTTTTTGGGTGGCAATGGCGGCGGAACAGAGCGGCCGATTGTTGGTTGAAACTCTTGTTGGAGGTCGCGATCGCGCGCGCCGAGAATTCCACGCTCTTTCATTGCGCGAAGTGCGGGGCCCGCGACTGGATCAACCCAAAGAACCGTGTAGAACGGACGCACGCCCGGAACTCCACGAACTTTGTCGATCATATCGAATGCTTCTGAAATACAGTTCGGACGAATCGTGTTGTAGAACTTGTTCATTCCCAACTCATCCGAACGCAAGAGCGCAGCCTTTACGAGGCGAGAGATCATTCGCGAATTTTTCGCCGGATCCTTATCGAGAGCCATGATGTATTGTTCGATGGGATTGCTCGACTCAGACATACGCTGCTGAGCAGAACCAACACGTGCGACGATCGGGTAGTTGTTGAATGCACCCTCTGCGAAGTTGTAGCCAACTCCTTTCGGGAAAGATGCTTCAACTGACCAGATGATGCTGTTCGGAGCTTGCGCTCCTTTGATGATCGTTTTTTCGCCGGATTGAGATTCGAGTTCCAGTGAAACATCGTCAGCCAAAACAAAACGAAGCTGTCCGTGTGCTGCAATGACACCGTCAACAACTGGGAAACGAACGATCTGCATGTAGACTTGTTTCCAAGCCGTTGCACCGGTTGGAATCGTCGCTTTCCAAAAGCGATTCTTGTGAAGGAAGTTTTCGACGACGAGCTTGTTGCCAAGGTCTTCGCGCACGATCAATGGACGGAATTTCTTCGAATCGACACAGCGGCCTTTGTACTGAATCGAGTTCTCAGAAATCATGTACCCCTTGTCAGCGAGGTCACCGAGATTCTCTTTGTCCTTACAAACGGGATTTTCGTAGGTCGATATCTGCTCGCCCGCTGGAATCTGGGCGGTTTGCCCAAAAGCTTGAGGAGTCAAAACGGCGGAAACAGCCATTAACGCCAATACCTGTGCGCGAACCATATCTTGCTCCTGAAAAGGGGTCGAACTGACCCTCTTCATGCGAGATACGGACCCACCCCAGGGG
>DATLHP010000324.1:0-5487 GCA_035539835.1 Bdellovibrionales bacterium | reverse complement strand
CGTTGATCGCGTCGAATGGTGGTCTGCGCCTTTTCAATCTGACTTTGAACGGCGGCGAAGTCGCGTCGACGCTGGCCATATCCCATTTGTTCAGCGATCTCGAGCTGATTCGAAGCTGCTGCAAGATACAAGTTGGCTTGACTCTTGTTGACACTATTCGCCAGCTCCTGTCGACGCACTTCTTCGACGAAAGCTTGGGCCTTGACGACCGGAAGCGGAATCGCGTTGTCCAGCGTCACTGCACTCGTCAGTGCAGAGTAGAGTTCGGCCCGCGCCGATTCTAGTTTGCCAGCGTCGATCATTCGAGAGGCAGAGCGAAGTGCCTTTGAAAAATTCACGATCGGGATACTCTTCGTCGTAATGTTGATCTCGCTTGCGAAGTTCTGCAAAAGCCGACGCGCAGACTGCAGTTCACCTTTTGCAACAAGCTCTTTGGTTCGATCGGCGACCGTTCGCACCGAAGTTTCATCCGTCACAAGATCTAGAATGCGAATGTCAGTAGTGATCGGAACCAAAGAAAGTTCTGGATGATTGCCGATCACGACGTCGACTTTCCCAATCGCCTGCACGACGAGATTTTTCGCGGTGGTTGGATTCTTTCGCTCTAAAGCCACTTCGGCTTTTGCAACGTCTTCGAATGCGGCAAGCGCTGTTTTGACGGGTTGGTTTTCTCGTCGATTTCGAGCGGCATCATATTCTCGGTCAACGCTCGCTTGCCAGATCCGTCGTGAAACATCATCTGTGGCCGCATGCGATGCCAAAGCCATGAATACAGCCACTGTGGCCAAAAGCCCATTCACTATCGATTTCATCTCGTCCTCCAGTTCGAATCGACATGAATGTATGTGCGATCGCAGAGGGAATCTTCAAACTTTCTTGTCGTTATGGGACCTAGTTCGAAACGATTCAGAGGAGTAACGTGAAAGAGTGATCAAAGGAGGATCGTATGGCAAACATCAGACTAGATTGGCGCTGGGTTCTAGCGCGCGGGATTCTGGGCATTTTATTCGGGATTCTGGTTTTGATGAATCCGATTGCGGGACTCTTGACCGCGGCCCTTCTCTTCGCCGCTTATGTCGCAGTGGATGGCCTCATGGCTCTGTCTTCGGCTTGGCGAATGAACCAGGCTCATGAACGAGGACGCGGATTCCTCATTGCTCAAGGTGTACTCGGAGTCGTTGCCGGTCTGGTGGCGGCCTTTTTCCCTGGGCTCGCGTTAATCACACTCATTGCTCTCATGAGCGTTTGGGCTTTGACCTCTGGCTTTGTCGCCGTTTACGCGGCCGTCGCATATCGTGATCGCATCACGAGCCCGATTCTCCTCGGTATCGTGGGAGCCGCGGCAGTGATCTTCGGCCTCTTCGTTATCATGCGACCTGTCGCCGGCGCTGTTGCCCTTCTTGCAACTTTGGCCGCGTATGCATTGTTCAGCGGCGTGTTCTTGACGTTCTGGAGTTTCCGTCTGCGTCAGTTCCAGCATGGTCAAAGACCGCATATGCCTACAAGACATCGCGAAGCACACGTTCTATAGTCTTCTCTGTGGCAGATGTAAAAATCGTCGAGAAGCATTCTTTTGTAATTCGTGCGACCCATTGGCTTAACTTCGTGCTCTTGGGTCTGATGATTTGGAGCGGGATTCTCATCTATTGGGCCAACGATATCTACGTTCCAATTCCTGACACCGCCGCCCGAACGTTCAAGATCAACAACCGCCTCGCCGAAGGCATGGCTTGGCATTTCAACATCATGTGGATTTTTACGATCAATGGATTGATCTACGTCAGCTATCTTTTATTTTCTGGAAAATGGCGGGACATTGTTCCGGACCGAGGATCTTGGAAAGAAGCTCTCGATGTGACTCTGCACGATCTCGGAATCAGAAAACAGAAGCCCGCCAAGCGCGGGATCCTTAATGGTGCGCAACGAATCGCGTACACAGGAATACTGATTTGCGGGGCCGGCATCGTCTTAACCGGAATCGCAATCTATAAACCAGTGCAAGTCGGATGGCTCACAGCGGCTCTCGGCGGCTATGAAGCCGCACGACTCGAACACTTCATCTTGATGATCCTGTTTGTTCTCTTTCTTCTCGTTCATGTGCTGCAGGTGATTCGCGCTGGCTGGAACAACTTCCGTTCAATGGTGGCAGGCTATGAAATCGACCGCGACTAAGACACAGCTCAAAAAACGACTCACTCGTTCATTGCTTGGTTTTGCAGTCTTTTTAGTCGCGTTTATGACAGCGATCTTTTTAGTGCGTACCGGTCCCCAGCAGGATCAAGCACCGTCAGCACTCAGAATGGGACTTGAATTCAACGGAAGACTCGCTCAGAAACTCTTTTCAGAATCACGGCAATCCGTCGAGGTGGCACCACCAACCGGAAAGCCGCGCGTGAATGGCGATCTTGGGCTGCGAACGCCATTGAACCTCAGCGACTACAAAGTGCGTGTCGAGAGTGGCTCTCGTCAGCTTGAAATACCATTGCAAGATTTTGCGAAACTTCCTTATTCAAAAGTGTCGACACTTTTTAAGTGTATCGAAGGGTGGAGCATGCCCGTCGAATACGAAGGCTACCGCTTCTCAGATTTCATGGAAGCGCTCGACCTCGGTAAAAAACCCGATGGCTCTTTCTACAAGTATGTGGGCCTGGTCACGCCGGATGGACAATACTATGTATCCATTGATATCGAGTCGATGAGGCACGCACAAACGCTACTCGCGATTAAAATGAACGAGTCACCATTGGCTCTCGAGAACGGCGCACCGATCCGCCTCATCATTCCGATTAAATACGGAATCAAAAGTCTGAAGCGAGTTGGGCTTATTTTCTTTTCTGATGTGAGGCCACCCGATTACTGGGCTGAGCGAGGATACGACTGGCACTCCGGACTCTAACTCGCGTTCACTCTCTGCGCTTTGAGTACCCAGTTCCCCACTTGCGCGCGCCAGGGAGAGCCATGAATAGAAGTGGAAGTAGAAATCGACGCGGCACCAATCGACGAACGTAGTAGAAGATCGTCGCATCGTAAGTCGCCGGAACCCACAAGGGTGGATCTTCCGTGCGAATGACATTCAGTACGATCTTAGCGACATCATGCGGTCTTGTCGGACTGAGCCCCATTAAGCGTTCAACGAATGGCACCATGTTTTCATAGTAATCTGCATATGCACTCGTTGATCCCGGAATCGGCTTGGACGCTTCGGTGTAATAAACGTTCATGAATGAGTTTGAACGAATGAAACCCGGCTGAATAAGACTGACGTTGATACCGAGAGGTTTTGTTTCATACCAGAGTGCCTCGCTCACGCCTTCAAGCGCATACTTGGATGCGCTGTAAGACGCCATCGTCGGCATAGCCAACATTCCGCTCACCGATGAAACGTTGATGATTTTTCCGCGTCCAACAAAACGCATGTATGGCAGTACCAGTCGTATCAATGCGACGGGGCCGAAGTAGTTTGTCGCCATTTGATGTTGTTCGTTTTGTTCAGACATGTGCTCGAGAACGGCGCGATAAGAGATGCCCGCATTGTTCACAAGGATATTCACACCTTCCCATTTTTCACTGATCTCACGAATGAGTTCTCGGCGATGCCAGTCGTTGATGACATCGAGTTCGCGAATCCAAAACCGATCATTCTCTTTGAATCTTTCGCGAAGCTTCGCAAGCGAGCCCGCTCGAGCCGTCGCGACAACGCGGTATCGAGGATCGGAATACAGGAGTTCGGCAATAGCTAACCCGATCCCAGACGCGCAGCCAGTCACGAGGATCACCGGCTTGAAAGCCGAAGTCCGCTTTCGTTTCAATCTTTTAAACCAGAGCGGAAGAGGCAGCCCCATTGATCAATGGTAACACCGAAGGCTAGTCCAGACCAAATGTCGAACATTTAGTCGATTTTCATGGGCTTGATCGCCTTGGCGCGAATAGGTTCGAAGAGTTACTATGATCGCATGATGAATCCTCTCAATATGAATATCGATATCGACGCCCTCAAAATGACCGCCATCGTGAACGGAATCAGTCTTCTGAAACTCCCTCTTCTCGCATTCATTAGTCCCCGTGTTGTGAAATGCGGAGATCAACAAAGTATCGTGCAAGTCGGTCTTGGTTTTCGCACCCGCAATCACCTCGGAGTGATGTACTTCGGCGCTCTTGCGATGGGGGCTGAGCTTTCGATCGCCGTGAAAGCAGTGCAAGAAATCCAACGTTCGGGTCAAAAGATCGACTTTCTTTTCAAAGATTTTAAATGCGATTTTTCAAAGCGGGCCGATGGGAATGTGCGTTTTATCTGTGACGAAGCGGGCCTCGTTGCCGATCTTATTCGAAAGGCCGCCAGCTCTGGCGACCGTCTCGAGGGAACCTTCAAGGGTCGGGCGATTGTCCCCGCTAAGGGCGAGGAAACAGTCATGAATTACGAACTCACCTTGAGCGTGAAGAATCGTTCCTTTGCCAAGGGCTAATTGACATTTCACCAGTCCAAATGGGAGTTTGGCCCCTCTTTAGCGGGGCCCTCTTTTGGATACGGAATCAAATCAACAAACTGTTTCAGAAAACGATCTGAAAACGAGCATCGAACTGCTTGAGCGCCTGGTTGCGAACCCAGAGGCTTTTGCAGAGATTCCACAAGACCTCCGAGTGTCTCTGATCGCAGCTGCTGGTCGACTTTCGAGACCTTCAAAAGAAGAATCCCGTGCACGCAACAAAGCTTTTGATCGTGCCAATCGTCGCCGCATCGTTTTGCAGGATCGCAAAGCTCGAGCAGCCACCGGAATTCGCGAAGCACGCACACACACAGTTTTTTCGGCTCCGCTGCAAATCGCAGATGGGCGCACCAGTGAGCAGACACTCAATTCGCCCCGCAATTGCTATGTCTGCAAAGCTGAGTTCGTAAAGCTTCATCATTTCTACGATACGATGTGCCCAGCGTGTGCTGATTTCAATTATCAGAAGCGCTTTCAAACGGCCGATCTCACGGGTCAAGTCGCCATCATCACCGGATCACGTTTGAAGATCGGTTATCATGCGACGTTGATGATGTTGCGCGCGGGCGCCAAAGTGATTGCAACAACCAGATTTCCGATCGACTCAGCAATGCGCTTTTCAAAAGAAGCTGACTTCAGCACCTGGAAAGATCGTCTCGAAATCCACGGCCTCGATCTTCGCCATACTCCGAGTGTTGAACTCTTTTGTCGATACATCGAGCAGCGGATTGATCGCCTCGATATCTTGATCAACAACGCAGCTCAAACTGTGCGCCGACCTCCTGGGTTCTATGCACACATGATGGAGAGTGAGCGTGCTCCGTTATCTTCATTTAACGAAGATGTTCGCGCTCTCTTGAATTCCCACGAAGAATGTAAGCGCCAACTCAACGCGGCCGTCGGCTCCGTCGACGCAAATCTTCCAGTTGCTTGGAATGCTTCAACTCCGGGTGTTGGAATTCGCGCATCGGCGGAACTCTCTCAAATTCCGTATTCCTATGAC
>DATLHP010000323.1:0-4427 GCA_035539835.1 Bdellovibrionales bacterium | reverse complement strand
CTCAATACTGCGAGAGCATTCACTTACTCATTTCATTTAGACTTCTTGATCGCGTTAACCTGGAACTTAAGAGCTATTCTTCGAGAATGATGTCGAGACCATGAAGCAAGAGAGTCGCTTCTGGTAGAGAGAAGTGGGCTTTGTTTACTTTGTTTTCACCCACGCGAATTGAATAGTTGATCGCTCTTCTGAAGTCCGCTTTCGACAAGTTCGTATTGGCGAATCGAGCCGCAATGAAGTCGGTGCCCTGACAGTCGGCCTCGGCAAGATTCGCATCGGCAAAATCAGCTTCTTTTGCGACGCAATCACGGATTTCTGATTTCCTCAAATCGACGCCAGTGAAGATCGAGTAGTTGAGGTTACATTTTTTAAACCCGAGATGCGCAATCGCGCTTGCGACGGCCCAATTGATTCCAACCAGCTTCGAGTCCTTGAAGGTCGTTCCTCTCCAAGTACTACCCACGATCTGTGCATTGCTTAAGTCACAATGATCAAAAACGCAGTCGATGAATCGTGATTTTCTGAATTCACTGCTTGTGAGATTGCACTTCAAAAAAATGCATCCTTCGAACTCTTTGCCAATCAAAGAGAAGTCCGAAAGATCCAACGAATCGAAAGTCTGATCCGAAAAGCTATTTTGAGTCTTCAAAAGTTCTATCAACGCAGATCCCGAAGATTAACGAAGCGAAATTAGAAGGTTGCGCATTTCGTTCGACATCGGCAAACGGGCGTCATTCATCCATCGCTGATAAGCACCGACGTTGAAGCACGATGATGCTACCGGAGCTCTAAACGGAGTTTTCACGTTGTCGACAACCAGCCACAAGCCGGTTTCGGTTTTCGCCAAAATGATCGAATGACCTTTCACAAGGCGAACCGCTTCAGCATGTGCTGACAAGAAACGACCGCGATCCGCTTCGGTAATCGAGCCGCGCTCTTCGACTGTTGGCGAGCTCAAAAAACGAGAGCTGACTCTGAGGAAGTCAGACCGATCCCGCACCATTGGCACAAACCAAGCGAAGGTCGAACGTTTTTGAAATGCGAAGAGGCTTCGCTTCTCGAGCACGAAGAGTGTCGTATGGTACGGATCACCTTCGAACATCAGTTTCTCGACGCCTTGAAAGTCCTTCGTCGTCTTTTTCAAAACCGACTTGGTAATACCCAAAACTTGTTCGTCGAGCGCGAGAGGAGCTAGAGAGTCTTGCGTGAAATAGATTTCTGGAAACACGTCGTGGATCCAGTTTCTTGTGAACAAAGAACTGAATTTGCGCTGATAGGTTCTATCGTTCGAAGCCGCGGCATTGAAACAAAAGAACGCCAGCCCGAACAACATGAGAGTAATAATCGAGAACATGATGGTCGGATTCATCGCAAGACCAAGTACCGCAAGCAATGTCAGCGCAGCAGCCAAAGCTCCTGCAAACGTCAATGCCTGGCGATCTCGTAAGATCTTTTCACGATCGGCCTCTAAATCTGCAAGCGCTGATTTATAAGTTTCCACTGCCATAGGTCACGTCAAAGAGGTGAAGAACTTCTTCATGCGTTCTACAGCCTCTTTGCCTTTATCGTTTTCAAGGGTGTAACAAAGTCTGAAGTAACCTTCGAGTCCGAATTCGACACCCGGAACCGCAGCAACCAAGCCGTCTTCGAGAAGTGACAACGAAAGTTCGGCTGAGCCATGCATTGGCTTTCCTTTGTGTGACTTGCCCATGTACTTGTCGACGCTGATCCAGAGATAGAATGCACCTTCAGGGATCGCGACACGGATGCCCGGAATTTTTTCGAGTTCACCAATCAAGAAGTCGCGGCGCTGTTTCAAGTGCTCGACGGTTTTCGTAACATCGCCATCGGAATTCTTGATCGCCTCAAGCGCCGCATACTGCGAAGTCGCCGAAGCACAGCTAACGCTCTGACTTTGGTAGGCCGACATTGCGTTGATCACTTCTTTTGGACCGAGGGCCCAGCCGAGACGCCAGCCTGTCATTGAATACGACTTCGAAGCGCCATTCAAAACAATCACTCGATCTTTCAGATCAGGTGCTACGTGCAAGAGGTGCGGCGCCAGCTTCGATTCAAAAGAGAGACGATTGTAAATATCATCGCTGATGACCGCGATCTTCGGATGAAGACGCAAAACTTCAGCGAGACCCTTCAGTTCTTCTTTTGTGTAGACCTTGCCTGTCGGATTCGACGGCGAGTTCAAAAGAATCGCCTTGGTCTTCGGCGTAATCGCTGCTTTCAGAATCGCGGGCGTTAACTTGAAACCAACGTCTTCGCCGCAGACAGCGATCTTAGGAACACCTTGCGCAAGTTCAACCATCGTCGTGTAGCTCGCCCAAAAAGGCGCCGCCAGAATCACTTCGTCACCGGCTTCAACGATTGCTTGCAATGCAGAGAACAAAACAAACTTTGCTCCCGAACTCACCGTCACTTGCGACATCTCGTAATTAACACCGAGATCTTTTGCAGCCTGTTCAATGATTGCTTTTCGAAGCTCTGGAATACCACTGGATGGCGTGTACTTTGTTTTTCCTTCGTTGATCGAGAGAATCGCCGCTTGCTTGATATTCGGATAAGTATCCCAATCAGGCTCGCCAATCGAAAGCGAGATAACGTCCTTGCCCTCTGCCTTCATTTCACCGGCACGAGCAGCCAACATCAAAATCGGCGATGGCTTAAGGAGTTTCGCTCTCTGAGCTAACTGGATCATTTCTTCCTCCGTTTTTTCGCTTTGTTTCGCTCTTTCAAGCTCGCGACTCGATCAGCAAATTTTTCGCGTAATGCCCGTGCAACATTCGGTGGAACCAGATCTTTCACAGAGCCGCCATTCATAGCGACTTCTTTCACCGTATTGCTGGCTACGTAATAGAACTCAGGGCTGGCGAAAACAATCATAGTTTCAGCAAAGGGCGCGAGCTTCTTGTTCATGTTGGCCATGACGAGTTCGTACTCATAATCAGAAACCGCGCGCAGTCCGCGCACGATGACTTTTGCACCCACTGATTTCATGTAATCGACGGTCAATCCCTCGTGTACGGCGACAGTAACTCCGGGAATTCCCTTTAATGCTTTCTCAGCGAGTGCTTTTCGCTCAGCAACCGAGAAGAGGTATTTTTTCGCAGAGTGCTCTGAAATGAGAACTGTGATTTCACCGAGGATCGGCTGAATACGCCGAATAATATCGAGATGGCCCAGAGTGATCGGATCAAAACTTCCTGGATAAATCGCTAGCGCCACAGATCCCTCCCGGTGACCTGACGCTACGAACGTCTCCAGTAAGAGACGATTTTATCGCCGTAGTCTCTTCGATCGTCGCAGCTCAATCCCTCGTAAGTCTCAGCGAGAAACTCGTGAGAACTGGATTCAAGCACCAAGAGCGTATCAGGCCCGATAGCCTTGCTCTTAGACGCCTCCACCAAAACCTGATCGGCCAGTTTTTCGGTGAAGGGAGGATCCGCGAAGATCAAATCGTACGGCTCACCTTCGTAGCGTCTGAGGTATTTGAGCACATCTTCGTTGATGACGCGAACATCGTTTTCAATATCAAGCAGCTTTAAATTCTCGCGAATGATGGCGATTGATTTCTTACTCAATTCCACCGCATCGACCGAGGCCGCACCGCGTGAAACCGCCTCGCAAGTAAGGTTTCCGGTGCCCGAAAATAGATCAAGTACTCTAGAGGAGTCGACGGCACCCTGGAGTTTGTTAAAAACACTCTCCTTGATGCGATCCGTGGTCGGGCGAATATGGTCAGCTTTGAACTGAACCAAGCGGCGCCCTCTGAATTTACCGGAAATAACTCTCATTTCGTCTTTGTCGCAGCATTCAGGAACGCTGTCACGTTCTCACGATGCTCCAGCGAGAGTCCCTGAAAATGGAACTCAACCAGAGCCACGGTTTTTGGAGGTGGGGGCTGTCCCGGAGGTGGAGTTTGCTGAGAAACGGCTGCCGTGGGTGCAGATTGTGTTCCGCCGCCAGCGCCTCCTGCCCATTGCGTATAGAGCTTTACGACAACGCAGATTTCATTGACCCACTTGTGCAAAACAGGAAGCTCAAAAGAACACTCTACTTTTTCACCTGTTTTGAATGCAGTGGACGCGGTTTCTGCCAGAAACCCAGTCTGCGCCAGCTTCACGATCTGACCCTGAACTGCGCCAGCCGGATGCTTCAACGTGACCGCGAACGGATACGCTTTTACTTTTTTGATGCGAACTTCATCGGCCAAAAAGTTCCTCCGCCTTCGCTACAAGCGCGAACACATCATCGAACGGCTTCGGGATGAAGAGATCTGCACCCATCTGTTGAGCCGTGGCAACATTGTGTTCACCCGAATAAGCCGACATCAAAATGACTCGGCCTTTCCACGCAGAACCAAGCTTTGGTTTCACTTCACGCAAAAGCTCAGGCCCGCTCAATCCGGGCATAAG
>DATLHP010000322.1:0-5926 GCA_035539835.1 Bdellovibrionales bacterium | reverse complement strand
ACCTTTGAGCTTCGTCTTTATTTGCTCGAGCATCTCGGGTTCGAGTTCGGCCATGTGACTGCGCACTGGCAATTTCCACTCACGGATTTTATCCATGAGAGCCAGCGGCGACATGCCGATCTCTTTTGCGAATTCAAAGACCTTTGGTTGACTCAAAATACTTACTCCTCAGTCTTATTTGCGAGCGCCGCAAGTTCCGCACGAAGACGTTCGTCAGCTTGCGATTTCGCACTGCCGCCGACCACTGGTGCTGATGGTGCTTTAACAGGAGCCGCAGGAACCGGAATTCCCTCAGCTTCGTACTTAGCAACCAAGGCTTTTGCGTCGTTGATCAATTTCTCTGCCTTTTCAGGCTGGTCGTATCCAGGGATCGCCATCACTTCTGCCACTGGCGCTGACGCCAAGCTTTGGAATGAGCCGAAACCCGATTGGAAGATGTTTTGCGCCATCGTCTCGCTCATGTCTGGGATCAGCATGAGGTTGAAGATCGCTTCAGCTGTTTTCTGAGCAGCGTTTGCTTCGCTCGAGATATCGAGCTTCCAGCCAGTGATTTTCGCTGCCAAACGGACGTTCTGTCCTTTTTTACCGATCGCCAGTGAGAGCTGGCTGTCTGGAACGACGATTTCCATTTCTTTGTTCGCTTCATCGACGAATACGCGAGAGATCTCTGCCGGAGCGAGAGCGTTCACCGCGAAACGCGTGATGTCTTCATCCCAAGGAATGATGTCGATCTTTTCGCCGCGCAATTCTTGAACGATGTTCTGAACGCGCGAACCTTTCATACCGACGCAAGCTCCAACCGGATCAACCGATGGATCTTTCGAATAAACCGCGATCTTCGCGCGAGCACCTGGCTCACGAGCGGCAGCCATGATCTGAACGATACCGTCGTAGATCTCTGGAACTTCCATTTCGAAGAGCTTCATCAAGTACTGCTCTGATGCGCGCGACATGATGATCTGTGGTCCACGTGTCGTCTGACGAACATCCGACAAGAAGCCTTGGATGCGATCGCCCGGCTTGTAAACTTCGCCAGGAATTTGTTCGCGTGGTGGAATGTATGCTTCTGTACGACCGAGGTCGACGACGATAGCGCCGCGCTCGACACGACGAGCGATACCCGATGCGATCTCACCTTTACGCTGTTCGAATTCGTTATAGATGATTTCGCGCTCAGCATCGCGAACGCGCTGAGTGATGATCTGTTTCGCCGTTTGCGCAGCGATACGACCAAGTTCTGTTGAATCAAGTTTGATACCGATCGAGTCGTTGACCTGGATGTCCGGGTTCAATTCACGAGCGTCTGGAAGAGTGATTTCGATCTCTTCGTCGATGAAGTCCTCTGGCAATACGACTTCTTTGAACTCATAGAGTTCAACTTCGCCGCTCTCTTCGTTGTACTGAGCTTCGATCTCGCGATATGTGCCGTATTTTTTACGGGCAGCGACGATCATGCCTTGAATGACGGCGTCGATAACGACTTGTTTGTCGATACCTTTGTCTTTGCCGACTTGTTCAATCATTCGGCTCAGTTCTGAGAAATTAATTTCTGCCACGGACTTTTCCTTTCGAAAACTACTCTTATTCAGTTTTTGGGAGCCGGTCTCTTTCCGCTTTTCGCGGAGTTCGACCGCCCCGCTCGTCATCGACGAGCAGGAAGGACAGGGAATTCTCCCCGTCCTGATGGAACCTATTTTTTGTGCTTACCCTTCTTCGGACCCTTACCTGGCTTATTCTCTGCCGGGTTCTGGAATTCGAATACGACGTGCGCCTTCGTGACGGATTCAAAGGGAACGAAAACATCCTTCGCAGCTTCTGCGCCTGGGGTTTCGAAACCGACCTTGAGTCCTTTGTCGTCGAAGGAGACGAGCTTCCCTTGAAGGCGCTTTGCTTTTCCGAGCTCCGGCACTTCAGGGTTGAAATCGAGAAGTGGCGCAAACGAATTAATAGCGATCGTTTGTCCAACAGCTCGTTGATAATGGCGTGGCTCTTTCAAAACTCTTTCGAGCCCTGGGCTCGAAACTTCGAGTTGATACTGACCACCAGGGATCACGTCTTCAACATCGAGCATGAGATTGAGTCCACGAGAAACGTTCGAGCAATCATCAATCGAGGCGCCACCTTCAGCTTCTTTGTCGATGGTGACACGCAAAACACGGCCGCCCCCAGTTCCTACGAACTCGAGGTCATAGAGATAACAACCTTCGCGATTGCTCACCTCTTCTGCCATTCTTCGAATTTCACTCAAAAAAGCGCCGCTCATGAACCCCAAAAAGCTTTGAGACGATTGCCACAAATAGAAATGGCCCGAAAGGGCCATTGACTACGTACCACCCGGGTCTGCTTTCGCGTTGCCGAGTGCCGTTTGTTTACCGAAGAATAGCCGAGAACGCAAGTGGTGACGAGCGTTTATCTAAGCGTTGTCTCTATAGGCTATAGAGAATCGCGCTCGCGCCGTCTGCGTAATACTTAGGCCTCTGCCCAACCTCGCGGAAGCCCAAGCTCTCGTAAAGTCTACGAGCTCCCTGATTTGCGGCATGAACTTCAAGCCAGATGGCTTTGTCGTTAGGCTTTAACGAGATCAGGTGACCCAAAAGATCCCTCATTCGGCCTTTACGCAGAGCATCGCCAGCGGTCGCCAAATAGGTGATTTCCCAAGCATCGACCTGCTGCCGGAACAAAATGAAGGCTTCGATCTGCCCGTTGGCTTCCGTTACGAATCCCTCCGCGCACTCTTCTCGGACCTGATCGAGGCTCCAATGCGGCGATCCCGGACTCTTCGCTTGAGTGTGATACTGGATGATCTTGGTGATTTGTTCGGCGTCCGTCGGCCGCGTCTGTCTGGTCATTGCTTAACCAGAGATAAAGTTCCGCACGCGATACTTGCGGCGAAGCACTTCATGCCACTCAGACATCCGTTTCTCAGTCTGAGTTTTGATCAAGTACGACTTGATGTTTTCCTTGAACGACGAGAACGGAAGACTGCCAAATCGCAGGCGATTTTTACGATAGTAGCTCAGAGCTTCGTCGTCGCTGATCGGTGAAAGCTGTGGGTCTGTTTTGAGGCGCGAAAACGAGTTTGCGACGAGCTTGCGAACAATCATCGAGCGCAGTTCATCGTTGGCGACTTCGAGTTTCAACCAGCCTGCATTCTGATCCCAATGCGACTTCACATTGCTGACAGCGGTATCGACTTCTTCTTTGCTCGCCTCGGTCGACGACAGAGATTTTGCCTCGTAATAAATCGCCCACTCATCGAGAACCTTCCCTACCGAAGTCGGGAACGTCTTTTCTTGGCCTGACAGGAGCGCAAGCTTATCGCCAGCTCCGTAGAGCGCCTTATCAACTCCATCATTGATGCGAACTTCACGGCTTGTGACAAAGTGCTCGCCGACTTCACCGACGACCTTCGTTACTGAAATGAGTTCCGACTTGCGGAGAGCCGACGGCGGCGCCTTGCTCGGTTCTGGTTCGGCTCCAAGGGCCAAACTCGAAATCAATGCGGAAATAAGGAGTGCTGCTGTTTTCAACATCAAGCTCAAGTCTGACAAACCACCCGGAAAAAGAAAAGGCCCCGGTCGTTAACCGAGGCCACTTCGTTTGTATCCGTGCTACTGCCTCTTAGAAGAGGATTTTTGCAGCAAGACCCAATTGGTAATAGTTCAGGTCTTCTGGATCGTTGCTGTCCGAATCGATGATCGATTCACGCTCGTAAGAGTTCGAGCTCGAGCTCGTCATGTTCCAGTAGTATTTAAAGTCGACACCGATTGCGAAATTCGAAGTGACAGCAACATCAAGGCTGCTTGCCAGACCAAGATCGACCGAGTTCGTTGTCTTCACTTCAATACCATCGTCATCGTATGCACGACGAGTGTACGAAATCGCAGGACCAGCAGCTGGACGAACTTTGCCGAGTGGCAACTGATACTTCACTGCTGCGCCGATGTTCATCTGAGTCATATCAACGATGTATGGCTCCCAGTAACCGCGCGTTTGGTATTGATCTTCGAGTTCGTAGTTTCCGTAGAGGAACGAACCGTCGACAACGATCCCTTGCGGCGATGCCATACCGACCGAGAAACCAGCTGCACCGTTGCTCTTGATATTGCCGATGCCATGGTAAGTTCCGATGCCGACGAGACCACCGACGTAGTACTCAGCCTTCGGCTCTTCTGGCTTCTTCGCTTCTGTCTCTGCGAGAGCAGCGCGGATTTCAGCTTTGATATCGACGTTTTCTTCTTCTTTTTCAGCTTTCGGAGCTTCGACAACGGCTTGTGGAGCTGCAACCGGAGCTGGAACAACAGTCACTTCTTGAATCGGAGCAACCGGAGCAACAACAACTGGGGCCGGTGCCGGAGTCGGTGTTGGCGTCGGAGTTCCTGCGATCGCAGAATTGAACTTATCGCGGCGGCGAAGTTCGTCTTCCATACGAGCCTTCTCAAGAGCTTGTACGATTCCGTCTTCAGTCGCTGATTCAGCGTCTTGGCGCGATTTGCGTGCACCTTCAGCCGGCGAGTTGTTGAGTGGCGAGTCTTGAACAACCATTGTCGGCTGCTCTTGAACCTGCGCTCCACCGTTCAAGATATAGATCGGCGCTGCAGCAGATGCTTCAGACGTCGTCTTTACTTGCGGAGAGACTTCAACAAGTTGGTTTGTGCGCTCGTCATAGATGACCGTGCGCTTTTGAGGCGCCTGAGTCACGATCGGTGCTGCTTGCGGAGCTACCGGTACGACGACCGCTGTTTGCGTTTGCGCTTGAGCTTGGCCGAAAGCTGTTACGACCATTGCCATCGCGATGAGTTGTTTCATGTGCTCGCACTCCTAATAGTTGAGAAGCCAAGAAAAGGCGGACTTCTCCATTCGGCTGCATGAGTAGCAAGCGCTGTGCCGCCCAGAGTCACTTTGTCTAAGTTCTCGGCAGCTCGAACAAAAACGCTCGGGAGCCACATCTGTGCGCGTTCTTAATGGTTCGGAATATCGTTTGCGAATCCGAATTCTGTAGTTTCACCACGGTTCGGATGAAATTAGTTCTTGAGAGCCAAGCGCGGTGTCAGTACAACATCAGATCCGAATTCATCACGGGGGCGTGGTGTAATGGTAGCCACGAGAGACTCAAAATCTCTTGGTCTCACGGCCGTGGGGGTTCAAGTCCCTCCGCCCCCACCAAAAACTCGCCGAGCGAGTTTCTGCGGTATACTGCATACGGTACCGAATACGGAATTCAGAGCCCCTCATCTTCTTCTTTATCTATGAAACACTCTTTCTTTCACTCCACCCGGTTAGAGTGGGTTTCTGAAGATTTTAGTCTGTGTTCCTTTTCGGAGAACACTTCGTTCTCCGAACTCTTGCGGAATACGCGCGCTTAACCTATTTCCAGGCGCATGACACAGGTAACGAACTATCAAGACTATCGCGTTTATTTGAAGGGTGTGCTGGAACAGCGCTTACGCGACAATGCCCGCTACTCTTTGCGGGCATTCGCCCGAGATCTCCAAGTGACACCTGCTCGACTGAGCGAAATTCTCAATCGCAAGAAAGGTCTTTCACTTGAAGCAGCTACTTTGATGGCCAAGCGACTAAGTCTTTCGGAGCAAGAAACACGTTTTTTCTGTGACCTTGTGCAAATGGCAGACGCTCGCAGCGCATCTGCAAAAAAGGTCGCCGAGATTCGAATTGATCGCGAAATTCAAAGCCAGAACTTCAATACGATTCAGCTTGATGTCTTCAAGGTCATTTCAGATTGGCATCACTTTGCGATTCTTGAACTCACACTCGTCGATGGATTTAGATCCGATTCCGCATGGATCGCGAAAAAACTCGGCATTTCAGCTCATGAAGTAAAAGCGGCGATCGATCGCTTGGTGACGCTTGAGTTGCTTGAACTCAAAGGCAAACGACTAGTGAAGACCGACATGAAGATCACGAC
>DATLHP010000321.1:0-2882 GCA_035539835.1 Bdellovibrionales bacterium | reverse complement strand
CTTCATCACGATGATGATGCCGGATGTTTTTGGGGCTGAAGACTCTCGAAAAACTAAAAAAGCTGCGCGAACGGTCGCTCCTTCGAACGGCGTCGTGATCAAGACTCCAACCAGTCGCCCGTCAGCGAGCCGCCCTGCGGTTTCGTCACGGCCGACAGCCGTTGCACCTGTAGAAGCAGCAGCGCCATCAGCTCCGCGACCTATGAGCCGTCCGTCGATTGCGCCAGCACCGATTGCTCCGCCGATCGATATTGAAGCTGAAGAGCGCGCGATTCTCGATGAACCATCGCTCTTTGGAGTGAAGCCCGCTCGTGAGAAGCGAGTGTTCGATTCGAAGCGAGAATTCAGCCCGAAAAAGGAATTCGCTCCTAAGAAAAGCTTCGCAAAGAAGCCTTTCCCACCAAAACGTGAGTTCAAAACGCGATCAGAAGAGCATCCTCCGCAAAAGCGCGCGGCCGCTCCGATGAACCTTGGTAAACCACCCAAGCATTTGCCAGGCCCTGCGCGCGCGAATCGCCTCGGAGGCGAAACACCTGAGTTGAATCGCCGCGCCCGTCGCGCAGCGAAGTTCGGCAACCCGCTTTAAGCTATTGATTTGAGCTCGCTGTCTAAATCAGCGAGCTCTGGAACAATGGAATTTCCAGCACGCTTCCCTTGAATCCGCTCTGAATGAGCTTCTCCCGAAAAACATCGACTGAAATATTTTGGCTCAGTGGCGGATAGAAATCATCGTGGTGATGCGGGATGACTGCTTGGGCTGAATGATTGCTGTTTGTCGTGCGGCTGTCTGTGCATCCGCCAGAACTAATGAACAATACTTTTTTGCCCTTCACTTCGAACAAGTAAGTTTGCACAAGACCCTGCGGGTATTTCACGCCGAGACCGATCGCGTGCATGCAGCCGCGCACTCCGCATCTTTTCGCGGTTGAGATGACCAGCGGCATATCGAACCGCACATGTGAACCGGTCGGGGACATCGTGACGACTTCAGGATTTGTCGTTTCTCAGTTCGGCGATTCAGGCATCTTCTTCCGCCACCAATTGAGGCGATAGAAAATCCAGAACGGACCAATCAGCAGATGGCTGAAGTTGGTAAGAAACGCTGGCGATTTCTTTTCGTATCTCTGATGCCCGACAAGTTGCAGGATCCAGCCGCCGACAAACAGTACGACATGCGCCTGCCATGCGATATCGCGTGCAAACCAATACATCGCAAAGGTCAGAGCTGAAAAAGGAATGCCCATTTTCCAATCGAGACGGCAGTAAAAAACAATACTGGCGAGCCAAACAATGAGCCCGAGATTCAACCAATCATTGAACTGAACGAGCGCGAGAAGGCCAAGGGTACTGAAGACAATCGGCGGAATCCCAAAATAGTGTGTGAGCTTGTTCCCTTTTGTTCGGTGATAGTCTGAATAGCTCGCAAAGTAGTTTTCCAGTGATTCCATGCTCGAATTTTGCGCCACATACTCCTTAAGTTCAATGCTGTGATATAACTGCTTTAGGAGTAGTTAATGCAGCAACCAATGGAACGTTCCACTCACAGTGTCCCAATCGGCTACCTTTATTGGATTTTTGGATTTACGGGGGCCCATCGTTTTTATTACGGACGTCAGATCACCGGAACAATATGGTTTTTTACCCTAGGTCTTTTGGGTATTGGATGGCTCATCGATCTCTTTCTCATTCCTGGAATGGATCGAAGCGCCGATCGCCGTTATGTCGCGGGTCCAGCAAATTACACCGTTGCATGGGTGTTGCTGACTTTTCTGGGCTTCCTCGGCTTACATCGAATTTATCTTGGCAAATTCATTACGGGTATTCTCTATTTTCTAACGGGCGGGTTTCTATTCATTGGCGTCTTGTACGATTACTGGACACTCAATGGACAGATCGCAGACATCAACAGCAGCGGCGCAAAATTTTGGCTTGATTAGCAGCTAAGGGAGTAAAAAATGTTGTGGACGGGAAGAATCTTGAGCGGATTAGCGACAGCGTTTTTGTTGTTTGATGCCGTGATGAAGTTTTTTATGGATAAGCTTCCGCCAGAGGCTTTGGAAGCGGGCGCAGCTTTACAGTGGCCGATTGAATTAATGCCGATCGTCGGAACAATTCTTTTGATATGCACGATTCTCTACGTGATTCCTCGCACATCGCTCTTAGGTGCCATTCTTCTGACCGGATATCTCGGCGGTGCAGTGGCAAGTCACGTGCGCGTGAGCAATCCGCTACTCACACACACGCTGTTTCCGATTTACATCGCAGTCTTTATTTGGCTCGGTCTTTACTTACGAAGCGCCAAGCTTCGACAAGTCTTTCCTTAAGAGACGGTTTTTAAATATTCGTCGAGCTTGTCGAACGATCCGGTCCAACCTTGCGTCATACCAGCACGTTCTTTCAAGAACGTCGCTAGTTCTTCGGCAGTCGTTGCTCCGTACGTTTCCCATACGACCGTAACGCGAGTTTTCTGCGGGCCTTCTTCAGCAAAAGTCACTCGCGTCAACATCGTTGCTGGCCACGTCGGCGCCATCGGATGGCGCGATAGCTTCTCGTTCTCATCACAAAACTGCTGTGTATAAGCGAGAGAAGTCGGCGGATTGAATTCGAGATACTCGGCGCGACCGTACATTTTCATTCCATGCCCAGTCATATAATAGAACGTGCTTCCGCCGGGCTTGATGTCGGCGCGAATGAACGTCATATCGAAACCAGTCGGCGCAAGCCATTTTGAGAAATGCTTCGGGTTCGTCCACATTTCATACATCGTTTCGATCGACGCATCGAAGACACGGTTGATGACGAAGCGGTCTTTGTTCGCGAGTTCTTTGTCGAGTTATTCTGCAAGACGGTCACTAGTTGAATCGCCACCTGCTTTTGTGATG
>DATLHP010000320.1:0-3731 GCA_035539835.1 Bdellovibrionales bacterium | reverse complement strand
GCCGGGGCCAGCGTCGCGTACGTTGACGAGAAGAGCGCCGTTCGCCGCACGACCAGTGGTCACATGAACCGTCGTGCCTTTCGGGCTGAACTTAATCGCGTTCGAAATCAAGTTCGTCAGAACTTGCTGAACGCGGTCGCGATCCATATGGACTTCGCATTTCTGGAACGGGTCAACTTGAATACTGACTTCAGCACTCTGAGCGAGGCCATTGAGACCGGCGCATGTCGTATTGAGTGATTCATGCCAATCAACCCAATGGCAGGCGAGTGGAAGACGGCCCGCTTCGATTTTTGCGAGATCAAGAAGATCATTGATCAAACGAATCAAGCGATCCGTTTCGAATTCCGCGATCTTAATGAGCTGCATGCACGAGGGATCCATGTTTCCGATCACACCAGACCCCAAAAGACTCAAAGACCCTTTGATCGAGGTCATCTGTGTACGAAGTTCGTGGCTCGCAATCGAGAGGAATTCTGATTTAGCCTGATCGAGAGTTTTCAACTCATCCATCGTATTGACGACACGTTGAGCGAGCGAGTTGAACGTGCGCTGAAGATCGCCAAGCTCGTTTCGCTCTGGCTCTGCAAATTGAAATGAGTAGCGATCGATCAAAAAATCCATCATTCGACGCGAAAGGCGATCGAGGGGACGCAAGACTCTTTTTCGAACGACATAGAGAATGAACAAAAGTCCAAGAGTCGGACCCATCAACGCAATTGCGATACTGCGAAGAAATTCGTATTGGTGACCACGGATCTCTTCTTGTTTTTCGGCAAAGAAAGTTTTTTCGGCCTTCAAGAAATCACGAATGCGTTCGTTCAAAGTTTCGAGATCGCGCGCCGAGTACGATTGAATGATGCTGCTCATGCGGTCGCGACGTTCCTTGGGCTGAACATCAGATCTCGTCTTTTGCAGGCGGCGAAGCATCTCATTGTTGAAGTTAGCGAAGCGAGCGCGCTGAAGCTCGTCGCCAATCGAGAGCGAACGTTGCAACTCGTTGTTTGCGTTGTCCCACGCTTTGTAGACTTTAAGAAAGCGTGCACCACCCCAAACCAAGCACGCAAGCGAGATCAGCGTGATCAATGTCAGGTGAAAGCGCAGGCTTCTCATTAGTTAGTACCCTTCGCATTGCGCAGAATCTCGTCGATGCGCGCGCAGATTTGGGTAGGCTCGAATGGTTTTGGAATAAAACCGGTACCGATCACCAGATATTCTTTTTCGTCGGACTTCGCGCTCAAGAAAATGATCGGCGTCTTATTGCCAGTGCTCTTGATTTCTTTTGCTGCTTGAAGACCTGATTTTTTTGGCATCATGCCATCGAGAATGATGAGATCAAAGCCGCCGCCAGCTGCTTTTTGCACAGCCGCTTCACCGTCTTCAACGAGAGTCACATCATGCCCACCGATCTTTTGCAGACAGATTTGCATGATGACTGAAACGTGGTGATCATCTTCCGCTAGTAGGATCTTCATTCAAATTCAACCCGTGAGTTTCGTCTTTACGGTTTGTTGTGCAATCCAGTCGCGAATCTTTGCCAAGCTGTCGTCATGAAGATCCATGAACGACAAACGCGTTTCCCATTGGCCAAGAACCTTCTGACACGAGAACACTCTCATGTAGGGCGCCGGAATCGAGATTTCATAAAAAAGTTCGCTATCAAATTGCATCATCGTTCCAGGTCGAAACTGGTGAGGAGTTCGAATGATGATGCCAAGTTCTGAAACTGAACGAATCTCAGTATCGAGAGTCGCCTTCGCCGGAATTTTTACGCGGGCAGCGACGAAGTCATCAGCGGAACGTTCGCGAACAGGCCGCTTCAGCAAAAGCTCGTTGATCTTTCTCAAGAAGAGGTTCGGATCGAGTGGCTTCACGATGTAATCGTGAGCGCCGGCGCGCACAGCGGTTTGAATATCGCGTTCGTCTCGGCGAGCGGTGAGCACGCAGATGGTGAGCTGCTTGTTTAAGCCTTCGATGCGAATCATCTTCAAGAGATCGAAACCTGAAAAGTTCGGCATGTTGATATCTGTGATGAGCAGATCGATCTCGTATTCGCGAAGAACTTGAAGCGCACTAATAGCGCCATCAGCGACATGAGTTTCATGTCCACTGTGAGTCAGTAGTGCTTTTCCAAGCTCTCTAATGTCGTGGTCGTCATCGACCAATAGAATGCGAGCCATGCGGCTTTATCGGTCTTTGATGCGTGATTTTGAAGAGTTGCGTGGCTCAGCCTAACACTAGTTGGGCGTTAGTCTCGTCGAGCGGTGCCAGTGCGAAGGATCGCGTAGATGGGATCGAATCTCCAGGCTGCGGTCGCTATGAGAACCAGACCTAGGTAGGCCCACCAAGGGCCGCCTGCGACAGCCCAGGTGAAAAGAAGAGTTCCGAGAATGAGTCGCAGAATACGATCCCACGACGCCATGTTGATCTTCATTATTTCAAAAGGTCTTTGAGTTCGCCGCTCTCGAACATTTCCATCATGATGTCTGATCCGCCGATCAACTCTTTGTTGATGTAGAGTTGCGGGATCGTTGGCCAGTTGCCGTACTCTTTGATGCCTTGGCGAATTTCGCCGTCCGACATAACGTCGACATGCGCGAATTCAGTTCCGAGTTCAGCCAAGATCGCAGCCGCGCGAGCAGAGAAACCGCACATCGGGAATTGCGGCGAACCTTTCATGAAAAGAACGACTTTGTTCGTTGTAAGAAGGCCTTCGATTTTCTGTTTTACGTCTGCCATTGGCGTTGTCTCCATCTCGTAATCCTATTCTTTTACAGTCGTTTTAATTGTCAATGCGTGAACTTCACCTGTCTTCAATTCCGCATCGAAGACATTCATGACGTGCTTGTGGGCCTGAATTCGGCTCAAGCCTTTAAAGGCGCCGCTTGTGACGGCAACTTGGTAATGGTCATGAGTTCCGGTCAAATCCACGACGTCGACGGTTCCATCGGGATAAGCGGCTTCCAGGCGGGTTTTGAGCTGATCAGGTGTCATAGAGGGTAGATACCATTCTCCCTCGCGAAACGGAACCGAGTTTGATACACAAAGGGGAATGTTCCACGCCCCGGTCGACCCTGAACATATAAAACGCGAGCGCCGAAAGGCCCAAGAGCTGCGAAAATCGCAATGGTGGAAGCAGCAGATTGGTAATGGCCTCTGCTATCACTGCGAACAGAAGTTCTCAAAAGAGCTTCTAACGATGGATCATCTCGTCCCAATTGCCCGTGGCGGAAAAAGTACCAAGCAAAACTGCGTAGTTAGCTGCAAGGAATGCAATACCAAGAAGGGTAATAAGCTGAGCGTGGAATTGACGATGGAGAAAATGGGATCAGGCGAAGAGTAGCGGATACGGATAAGGTTTCAGAATCAGTTGCCGGTGCCGGCAACCGATTCCGTTTTGCTTACATTACGTCGATCAACTCAACTTCGAACATGAGCGGTGCATTTGGCGGAATCGTCGATCCAGCGCCGCGTGTGCCGTAACCCATTTCCGATGGAATGATGAGTTTGCGCTTTCCGCCGACTTTCATGTTGCTGAAACCTTCGTCCCAGCCCTTGATGACTTCTCCGCCGCCAAGTTTGAAAGAGAATGGCTCACGGCCGACCGATGAATCGAACTGTTTTCCGCGGCCCATTGGCTGTGACGGATCATAGAGCCAGCCAGTGTAATTGACCTTGATGGTCTTACCTTTCGAAGCAACTTTTCCTGCGCCCTCGATCGTGTCTTGAAC
>DATLHP010000319.1:0-8133 GCA_035539835.1 Bdellovibrionales bacterium | reverse complement strand
GCTGCTTCTGTGAGGTTACCCTTGAACGCTGCAATAGCGTTTTCAATAGCGACGCTCTCGAGTTGGTTGATCGTCGCTACTCCACGACGTGTATCACCCACTGTGCCCGACGCTGAAGTTCCAGGGAACTGGAGAACTTTTCCGCCTTCAACTGCTCCGACACCGCCGGGAACGAGTGAAGGAAGTTCGGTGCGTCCATTTTGAGAAGTCTCATACTGTTCTGGCGTCATTACTTGCACAGAAACTCCGTGCATAAGACCGAACTGCTGAGCCTTCTGGACCAGTGCTTGATCGTCGCTAACGACGATGAACGAAGAACGTGCCATATTTCAAGACCTCCATTAGGTTCTGTGACTCGATTTAGCGGGTTCAACACGCGAGACAGTTTCCCTCGTCTCACGCGAGTTGTTCCCAAGCGAGTCAAAATCTGACTCACAAAGAACCTATCGGCGGATCGATCTGAGAATCTGAGGAAAATTCTTCCCCTTTTGAGATTTTTTTTAGAACCCCTTGAAACCACGAGCGTCTCAAACTGTGTGCCGAGACCGAGGTCCTGCAGGCGCTCCACCACCGTCGAGATGGTAAAACATCGTTAAATATAGAGTCGAACTAGTAGACGCGTTTAATCGCATTAGAGAGTGGCACTAGAATCGAAATGAAATTGCAGCTGATCCCGAGAGCGCGGTGTTCTTGAGATCTTTAATTTGAATTTGTGAAATCAGCGCCTCGCACATGAGATCGATCGCATCGGTCATTTCGGCAGAGGCTCCAACGTTCATTCCCAATTGATGGCCGTCGTATTCAAAGACGTAGTCATGTTTCGCTGATGCACTCGATTGCGCATGCGCGAGCACGATGTTGACGTCGTAATAGGTGTAGAACGGTCCGCCGAATACGAGAATTCGATCGAAAGGTCTGTAACCGACAATCGCGCCGAGATCATAGTTTCTGCTCGTTAGCGAAAGATCCCATGGGTAATCGGCTCGTCCACCAAACTGGTTCTGTGTTCCATTTTTCTTCTCATCCCAATAGCCGATCCCCGCTGTCAGCGCGAGCGAAAGGTTCCCGGCTTCAGCTATCGAAGCAGGCTGACCTAGAAGCTGCATCTTAGCCGACACCATCACTGGTGCTTTTCCTAAAGTGAATCTAAAGCCGACGTCGAAATTTTCAGAAAGCCCGTAGGCTCCCAAGGCCATTGCCGACTTCACCGTCGATAGATAAGCAGAGTCGGTGCTGACGGGTCGATCGCCCGCATTGTCTACGACTTGAAGTTCGTGCATCTGCGAAACACCGGTCGTCAGACGAAACTTTCGATCTAAGCCTTGAGATTCAGGTGAATCCATTCGCGCCAACGGAAAGTGCGCGTCGACCGCCACGCAGCCCGCACTAAAGAGTACGCATAGACATGATGCCGTAAACACAAGATGTCGAATCACCCGTTTATTATCTGCACCGGTAATTCAATTGGTCCACAAAAGAAAAAGGGAAGTCTCAACGACTTCCCTTTTCATCCTTTAGAGCTTTGCTCTATCGATCAGCGACGGCCAGATTTAATTTTGACCTGCATGCGAGAGATCAGGTTTACGGCCATCTTCTCGTGAACTTTGCACATCTTGAGCTCGTCGCGGCGGTAAGAGCGCTGCGAAGGAGTGAGTGTGCCTGTTTCGAGTTCCATTTCGTAATCGAGTTTGTTCGAACGGATACCAACGAGTTCTTTAGTCTGTTGCTTAAAGAGCTTCGTTACACCGCTGACAGGAGCGACTTCGAGCCACTCTTGCTTGTTTTTGTACCAGCTCACCATACGAAGGAAGCGGGCCTTGTTTTTTGCGAGTGTGAAGCGCGGGTATTGGTCTTCATTGAGCTCGAGAATGTCGGGAATCAAATCAAGATCGACGCCTTCATCTTCTTCATCCAGGATGATTGGCGTCTTTTTAAGAAGTTTTGCTTCCTGGATTTTTTCGATTTCTACATTCAACACGAGTCGAGTCTCCTTTGTTTAACGAAACCCTGTTTGCGACAGCGTTTCGCGCCCCTTCATGCCCGTTCGACATGAAGCCCCCGCGGGTCCCTTCGGTGTATCCTTCTAAAGATGCGCTTTCTCATAACACACTTCGGTGTTCTTTAAAAACCCCCCACAAGGTGCTTTTCCCGAACTACCGGTGTGTTTTGAAAAAAGCGCCTTCAATGAGGTTTAACTGGATTTCGCGGATTAGAGCCGATTTAGCCGCGTTTCGAGAGGCGTTCAGCCATTTCGAGGGCAAAATAGGTCAAAATCATGTCTGCACCCGCCCGCTTTATGGAAAGCAGGGACTCTTCCATGGCGCGCGGGGCGTCAATCCAGCCCTTCTCGGCCGCAGCCA
Source organism: Bdellovibrionales bacterium (assembly GCA_035539835.1). Classification (GTDB taxonomy): domain Bacteria; phylum Bdellovibrionota; class Bdellovibrionia; order Bdellovibrionales; family JAMPXM01; genus DATLHP01. The sequence goes on along the minus strand of DATLHP010000319.1, from coordinate 5,773 downwards.
TAATCATCGCGTACTCACCGCTCACCTGGTAGGCAGCGACGGGGACGCTCACTCGAGCCCGGATCATTGAAATGACATCAAGATAAGCTAGAGCTGGTTTGACCATGACGATGTCGGCGCCCTCTTTGATATCGAGGGCAACCTCGCGCAAAGCCTCTCGGCGATTCGCGGGGTCCATTTGGTATGTCTTCTTATCCCCCGAACGAGGCGCAGAATCGAGTGCTTCTCTGAATGGACCATAGAAAGACGAAGCATACTTGGCTGCATACGAAAGAATGCTCACGTGCTCAAAGCCAGCATCGTCCAAAGCACTTCGGATGAAACCGATACGGCCATCCATCATATCGCTGGGAGCAACAATATCGACTCCGGCCTTGGCCTGAGCGACAGCCATCGCTGCAAGAATTTCGAGAGTGGCATCGTTCACAATTTGGCCTTCGATCACCAACCCATCGTGTCCGTCATCTGAGTAAGGATCCATGGCGACGTCACCGATGACGGCGATCTCTGGAACCTTCGCTTTGATAGCGGCGATGGTTTCTTGCAAAAGCCCTTTCGGGTTCACAGACTCTTTCGCGTATTTGTCTTTTTTGCTTTCAGGGATAACGGGAAAAAGTGCCACCGCCGGAATTCCGAGGTCGTGAGCTTTCTGACAGGTCTCAACGATGTGATCAATCGACATGCGGAACTGACCCGGCATCGATTTGATCGCGATCTTTTGTTTCTTACCGTCGATCACGAAGAGCGGAAGGATGAAGTCATTGGGACGGAGCTCAGTTTCGCGCACGAGACTGCGAATCGCAGATGAGGCACGATTGCGTCGTGGTCTTTGCGGAAGACGAACCTTCGTTGTGCGCTTCATTTAGAACTCCGATTTTTAGCGATGACTCATTTTACCGCCCATCGACAGGTCGACGCAAGATGAGTAGAGTCATCGTTATGTCACAACAAGTGGTCGTCATATCTGGTGCATCTCGCGGAATTGGACTCGAACTCGTCCATCAATACGTTTTACAGGGCTGCAAGGTCTTTGCTGGAGTTCGAAACCCTGCAAAAGCTCGTGAACTCGAAGACTTCGAAAAGAGCTCACGAGGACTGCTGAAGGTTTTCGCGCTCGATGTTGCTGATGACAAAAGCGTGACAGAGTTCGCAAAGGCCGTCGGCCACGAGACCGGATCTGTCGATCTATTGATCAACAACGCAGGTATCTATCTCGATGGCGATCTTACGATCGACAACATCGATTCAAAAACTCTGATCGATACTTTGAATACAAATTCAGTCGGTCCGCTCAGACTCACGCAAGCCCTGCTTCCACTTTTGGTGAAAGCCGAAAATCCGAAAGTAGCAACGCTCTCGTCATTGATGGGATCGATTGGTGACAACACCAGCGGTGGCTCGTACGCGTACCGCATGAGTAAGTCTGCGGTGAACATGTTCGTCAGAACTCTGGCTATCGAAGAACGCGATTTGATTGCGATCGCGCTTCACCCTGGCTGGGTACAGACTGAGATGGGCGGCGAACGCGCGCCACTACCGATCAGTAAATCCGTCGAAGGACTTCTGACCGTGATCGCCAGCGCATCGCGGGCGGATTCAGGCAAGTTCTTCAACCACGCAGGCCGAGAGCTACCTTGGTAAGCTACGGCCTTCGGCCTTCGCGGGGAGTCCTCGCTTCGCTGCGGTCCTCCCCACTTGGTAGCTACTTCGCTTTTCCTTGGTTCGCGACGGCCTTCATTTTCGCTTCGATCTCGGCTTGGTTACCGAGATAGTAGCGCTTGATTGGCTTCAGATCATCAGTGAGTTCGTAAACCAATGGCACCGCCGTCGGAATATTGAGCTCAACGATCTCTTCGTTCGGAATATCTTCGAGGTATTTGAGAAGCGCGCGGATTGAATTGCCGTGGGCTGCGATCAGAACCTTTTTGCCTGCCTTCAGATCCGGAACGATATCGCTCTTCCAGTACGGAACAACCCGATCAACCGTGTTCTTGAGCGCCTCAGCCATCGGCAGCTCGTTTTGCGGAACATCTTTGTAACGCGGATCGAACTTCGCATTGCGCGGGTCATTGGCTTCAAGATTCGGAGGCGGAATATCATAGCTGCGGCGCCAGATCTTTACCTGGTCATCACCATGCTTGGCTGCCGTCTCTGCTTTGTCGAGCCACTGGAGGCCGCCGTAATGACGCTCATTCAGACGCCACGACTTCTTCGTTGGAATCCAATCGAGATCAAGGCCATCAAGCGTAAGCCAGAGGGTCTTGATCGCACGCTTCAACACAGAGGTGTGAGCGACATCGAACGTAAAGCCGGCATCCTTAAGAAGCTGCGCACCCGCCTTAGCCTCTTCGACACCCTTCTCGGAGAGATCGACATCAGTCCACCCAGTGAACCGGTTTTCTTTGTTCCAAACACTTTCGCCATGACGAAGAAGTACGAGTTTGATCATGGAGGTAAAGCTACCGAGGATTACTCAAGTCAGCAAGAAAGGGGTGATGCAGCGAAGGATTGCGAAAAAGCTCTGCTGGGGTCGCAGGGGCAAAGCCCCCTGCATTCGCGAGGACCTATGGTCCGAGGAAAGCGAAGCCCGGCGGGCGAAGCGACAAAACAGAGCGATGCAAGGAATCATTCCCTCAGGCCAGTCATCCGTGACATGGCACCGCCCCTCCACCTTCGAGGCTCAGGGATTTGTTGCGATTCATCAACAAAAAATCGTCTCAATTTTAAACTCTCGACCAAAACCGATGCCTGTTTTTTAGCTTTCCGATCTAAGTACCTGATTGGTCGATCAAGTGACCGACGCCGCCATCCGAAATATCTAAGGGAGACTGGCGGGCATGGAGTTCCTTAACAAGTTCTTGAGTATATTAGCGATCCCCGCAATGGTCGGCATCGGTCTCTACTTCGTCGACAATCAGTCGCCCGGATCAAGCCGCCCATTAAAGACATTCGTTGATGCGAAATCCAAAGACGTGAGCCTTCATAAGACTCTCGATGCCGTTTTGTCCGAAGACGATGGTCATCTCGTCGCCGGCCAAGAAGCTGCAAAACCAAGTGCCCAACCAAAGTTCCGACGCCTCGGAAATACGAACGATGCAAAGACGATCGTTTTCGATGGATCGAGTGGTTCAACTCCCCTCGCCGAAGAAACCATCATGGCTCTCAACGTTCCCGAAAACGTTCGCCAAGAAATCCTAAAAAGCTACCGCAAGACCGGCGTCATGCCGTCCATCGGCGGCCGCCAACCAGCCAGCGGCCGATAAGCGACACAAAAGTTCGAGACCCTCGTCTCGGTTACTCGGCGCCCTTCATCGTCTATCTTAAGAAGACACGGAGGGTGCAATGTTGCGACGGTTTCAGAAAACGGGCTTTTACGCGTTCTCGTTCTTGGCTTGTTCAATCATGGCGTTCACGACTGGATGTGTTTCGGGCGGTTTCAAACTGACTCGTCAATATGCCGGCTTCGTGAATCGTCAGCATATCGTCCTTCGCGTGGTCTTATATATTCTGACGAGCGTCGTTTTCGTAGCCACTCTATTAATCGATGCGATCGTCTACAACACGATGGACTTCTGGGAAGGCCGCGTTTCTCAAGGCACGTATGAATTCAGTGAAGATGGAAAACTCTATCAGGCACGTCATGAGATTTCGCCTGAGACGTCCCTCAAGCGTTCGGTCATTCACGTCCTCGGAAAAGATCGCGCTGTCTTACAGACAGTGGTTCTTCAAGAAACTCCGAACCATGAAATCGAAGTCAGCATCGACGGAAAAGTGCGAACCCGAGTGAAAAACCTGGAATCTATTCCAGTTGCGACGATCTTCGACGACAAAGGCAAGATCGTGAAAACTGAACTCATCGTTTCAGACAAACGCGCGGTCGCGACAAATCACTAGTCAAAACTGATTCCAAAAACAAAAAGGCGCCCCAGAGGGCGCCTTTTCTATTTTCAATTTCGGTTTTAAACGAAACCTGATCTTACTGATTACAGAACGGAAGATCCGGCATCATCTGGCAAAGCATATCGCACATTGCTTGATCGCCGAGTGGGCAAGCGCCCGGCTCAGTTGGCGGATTCGGCGAACCCGCTTGATCAGAGTACCAGCAGCCAGGGCGCATGCCGAGACCGTCTGTGTATGCGCTCATGCCTTTATTGATCGCTTGCAAGAACGTAGCACCTACGCCTGTGCACACGCCGACTGTTTCGTCGGTTCCGCTAGGTTCGATATTCGGATCAACGTTACAAACCGCGCCCGCGAAGTAAGTATCGAGGCGACACTGACCTTTCGGGTGATTTTCGTTCGTACGACCGACTTTTGATGTATCAGGCGTGTTGAACTGCGGAACTGTTTCTTTGTTCAAAGAAGCCAAAAGACGAGCGAGCGACAAACCACCGTACGAAGAACGCACGCAGATTTTGTAGTCAGTCTCGTTCGATGGCCATGCTGCTTTACAACGTTCTGCAACGAGTGGATCAACGTCATCCAAAGGCTCCGCAAGCGTTGGCCACTCTTGAAGTTCAGCGATCATCTTGTGCATACATTTGAGCGTTGCGAAGTAGTCAGATTGACCTTCGACCGATGCCCACGGGTTGCCTCTGTACTTTGGAGCGCCACCGATGTGGTGACCGATCTCGTGACAAAGAACTTCAGCAAAACCATCTGCTGTGATCTCTGGGTGACGAGCAAGTCCGCCGAACATCGAAACTTTCCACTCTGATCCGTTTTGTTCTGCGTAAGCGTTAACAGTGCCATCAGACCATTTACGAACGACGGTTAAGTTTGCGCCTTTCGCTTTGATAATCGGCTTGTAGATTTTCTCTGCAGCGTCGATGACCTTGTTGAACGTGTTTTCTGAAATGCCGCCCGCGAAACCAACTCCGTAGAATTGATTGTTCGGCGGAATCATTTCACATGCGTTTCCACTTGGTCCTGTTCTATGAGCGAATGCCTGTGCTGAGAACGCGCACATAACAGCCGCGATGCTAACGATCCTTGTTAATCCCATCCTTAACCCCTCCAAAGGTACGGTTGAACTGTAATAGCTCAGTCCCGATTTCAAGGCTGGTCAATGGTGCAGATAGTTTTCGCAACGCGTTTGGACCTCAAGAACGATCGCAATCAATGAAGGTCGATCGAAGGCGCGTTGTTGATTTCGTTTTCAATGCACTGTTTCTAGGCAGCTCGGTTTTACTGAATTCAACCCCTATTAATTTAGCCATTCGCTCTTCAAGCGGCGTCCATTCATAAACTATTTTTGTTTCATTACCTTTTCCGGAAAAGGTAGATGATGTCCGCAAAGACTCAATAGATGGGAGCAACGAGCGCTCAACAAGCATTGGGTTTATGGACACCTGTTTTCACTGAGGCTATTCTGTAGGAATGAATCCGATTCTAATAGATCTACCAATGCCTATTCTAACGCCACGTCTTCTTATTAAGCCTAGGCAAGTTGGCGAGGGTGCGACGATTGCAAAAGCAGTATGCGAATCTTTAGATCATTTAAAGCCCTGGATGCCGTTCGCAAAAACGGAACCGACGAATGAACAGATGGAGGAGCATTGCCGTAAGTCGCTTTCTGAGTTTGTTTCTCGAACGAACTTTACGCTCTCTATCTATGATCGCGAAGGAAAGACATTCATAGGCTCTACAGGTCTACACAGGCCAAACTGGAGCTTGCCGTCATTTCATCTCGGATATTGGATCCATAAAGATTTCGAGGGCAAAGGGTTCATCAGTGAATCGACAAATGCTGTTACGAGATATGCGTTCGAAG
>DATLHP010000318.1:0-3147 GCA_035539835.1 Bdellovibrionales bacterium | reverse complement strand
CGAAGGCTTGCATCGATGGCACTGTCGCGAGAATCAGAGCTATGAGTCGAAGAATTTTTCGCATATCTCATTTGAAGGGAATTCGATGTTGCTTTCAACGCGGTGAAAAGCCAGAAATAGTCCTGTGGCCTAGAGTGAAATGCCTAACAATTGAGATAGTTTGATGAGCGAAATTCTCGAACGACCGGAACATGCTCTGAAGGTTCTCGCTTTGGTGATGGTCGCAGGCTTCATCGCACTTGAGCTCTTGCTTTCGCGGATCAGAAGATTCAAAACCTACGATCTCAAAGACACCATCGCCAACTTCGCGATGTATGGCGGTTACATTGCGATCAACTCGCTGTGGTTGCCAATCGCATACAATATCTACGTCATTGTTCATGAGCATTCGCTATTTCGGTTCGGAGAACAATGGTGGCTCTTCGATGGACGCACGCCGATCTGGCAATGGCTTTTGCTCTTCTTACTCGATGACTTCTGCTACTACGCCTTTCATCGCACGAGTCACAAACTTCGATTTTTCTGGGCATCACATGTGACGCACCACTCGTCTCAGCAGTTCAATTTTTCGGTTGGATTTCGGCAGACATGGCTTCCCTTTGTGGCCATTATCTTTTGGATTCCACTTGCGTGGATTGGGTTTGATCCCTTGATGATCATGACGATGCAGTTCTTGAGTCTTGTGTTTCAGGCTCTTTTGCATACGCAGCACATACGCTCGTACGGTCCGCTTGACCTCGTATTCAATTCTCCGTCCCATCACCGCGTTCATCACGGTACGCAAGAGAAGTATATCGACAAAAATTTTGGCGGAGTGTTGATCATCTGGGATCGCATCTTCGGCACCTTCGTCAAAGAACAAGAAAAACCCATCTACGGAATCGGCTTAGAGAAACCACTCTACAACCCTCTCGCGATCGCCTTTCAAGAATATGGGCGACTAGTGAAAGATCTTTGGAGACGCGACAATGCTTAGAGTTCTATTGCTTCTTAGCGTTTTAATCAGCACCTCTGGCTGCGAAGCCGTCATGCAAAACTGGCAAAAAGTGCGAATGCTCGATCATCTCGAGCAAATCGAAAGTTATCATGGCACCTTTAGCGAAACTGGAATCCTCGATTCGAAAGAAACTTTGGTAACCGAGATTTGGTACAAAGCTCCACTCCAGTACTACATGGTGATTCGGGCACCGAAAAAGTTCGAAGGCGCTGAATTCTCGTACGACGGAAATGAAATCAAAATCTATTACCCACAGACGCGTTTTGCCGTCGTCACGCGTGGACTAGAACCAGTTTCGAAAAGCGAAAGAGCAAAACTCCTCAAAGCGATGTTCGATCATGGTGTGAAGTTTCAAAACTATGAACTCGGCAAAATTTCAAGCGAAGCAGGATATCCTGTCATCGAAGTGCGCAGCACCGAACGCAGACCCGATGCAGCTATTGCGAGCGGATCTTCGAATGTCTACGACAAGTTTTCATTTCCTATCTCGGCAACAGCAAAGTTCAAGAACGCTGGCGACTACGGCTTTAAATACACGTCGATTCAATTCAACGAAGCGATCGATCTTCCGAAAGTAAAAATTCCGAAGGACGCCATCGTTTCCGAGTGGGACGCAAAATCAAAGTCTTTCACCGAAGCCGAAGCGGTAAAAGATGCTGGTTTCAAATTCAATCTTCCGAAACTTCCTGAATGGAAACTGGCACGAATCATTCGTCAAACCGGACCGGTTCCGGCGTTCACAGCAATGTACGATGCTGGCCCATTTAAGCTTTCAGTGGTCGTTTCTAGAAATTACGGCATGAGCCTGATTCCGACAGGACGTGGCCTGAAAGTTCCGGTCGGCAAAGTCACGGGTGCATTGATTCCGAACCCACACGTGAACTCGTATTCATTCATTCACGGCGAAACCCAATACGTGCTTTCAACCAACGGCCCCATCGAGCTCATCCTCGAGGCCGCAAAAAGCATCGCACCATAAGGTACGCCGCTCCCAATGGTAGCAACAGCGCGTTTAACGCGCGATTGCTACCATTGGGAGCGGCGCACCTTATGGGTATTTTCCGGAGTTTAGGTAGGCTGTGAGGGCGTCGATGTCGTTCTTCAGATGTGGAAGAGCGGCCATGACCACGGTTGTTCGCTTCGGCGTGTAGCCTGACGGATAGCTCGCCGTCAAAACTCGAGCTTCTAGCAATTCGCGGGATGAGCCTGCTACCGCAGGGCCAAGCGCTCCATCGATTGAAGGATTCGGATTGTGACAGGCGATACAGTTCGACTGATAGGCTGCTTTGCCTTTAGCAACAAGCGCCTCGGCCGACACTTGCTCTGGCGAAGCGCTCTCGGTCGCTGTCTTTTTTGTACAGCCAACCGAGAGAGCAAAAACTGAAATAGAGAGGATAGAAATCGCGATTTTCATATTACATGAAGAGCGCAAGAAGCCCTGTGAAGACGGCTGTCAAAACGAAACCGTAGATCAAAACGCCTTTGACGGTCGCCATCGGTCCGATTTTGCCCTTCATCGCATTCACTTCGATAGCACCGGCAACGATTGCAAATGCAATCCAGTACGCCGCGATGTTCGATGTTTCGCTGACTGGGTACGGAAGATGAACCGCCGCTGCCATGAAGAACAACATCGGAATCGAGAACAAAACGTTCGTGCGCGAAGCAACTCCAGCGCGAGCGCCACGGGTTGCAGCTTCTGGATTCGCCGGTTTTCCTGCCGCCGTATCAAGAGCGTTTTGAATCACGACTTTTTGCGCTGGCCAGATGATGAACCAAACGTTGATCGCCATGAGAATACCCAAGACGCCACCCGTGAGGATGTTCATTCCGCGTGAAGACATGAAGTACGCGCCACCCATTTGATGACCGCGAAGTCCCAAAATCAAAACGCCAAGAACAACCGTCCAGAAAGCGCCCCAACGGAACCACCACAAAGCACGCGGAACGAGTTTTTGAACGACGCCTGACTTTGTGGATCCATCGGTTTCGCCGAAGAACGGAGTTTGGACCATGTTAAAATAGTAGAGATGCCCGATCCAAACGATCCCTGCAAAGATGTGCAGAAAGCGGAGAACGAACATCATTCCTTCGAATGAAAAAAGACTAGCTGTTGGTGACAAAGGTGCCTCCTCTTTAATGTCCCCTTC
>DATLHP010000317.1:0-9956 GCA_035539835.1 Bdellovibrionales bacterium | reverse complement strand
GTGCTACGATTTCAGAGTCAGCACTGAGTCGGCTGTAGGTGAGAAGCACCGTAAACAACAAACTCATCGGAAAAAGAATCGGTAAGAAGCTGGTTGAGAGATAACCCATCATCTGAACGATGGTGGTGACTTGGACGCCGTGGATGAGAACGAACTCCGTCAAGCGGAGTGCCTGGAACATCAGCAGGATGAATACGAAAACGATGACCCCGATGAAAAACGTCGGGATCATCTCTCCGAGAACATATCTGATGACCAGTTTAGCTCGCACAGGCCGCCTTCGGCGTTAGTACCAATTCATCATGCCGACGTTCTCAGGCGTTTTAATCGCCTTGCGAACTTCGACTGACATGCGAAGAAGCTGTTCGTAGTGCTTCAGGTTCAATTGCGAAGCTGCATCGCACTTTGCTTCCATTGGATTCGGATGAGTCTCGAGGAAGAGAGCATCTGCACCCGCAGCAACAGCTGCAAGAGTCAGATGTGGAACGAAGCGTGGCTCGCCGCCGGCAGGGTCAGCACTTGAAATTCCGTAGAGACGAATCACGTGAGTCGCATCGAAGCACGCAGGAGCGCCAAGCTCTTGCATGACAGGGATCGAACGCATGTCAGCCACGAGACGGTTGTAGCCGAAGCTCGCTCCGCGCTCTGTGAGGAGAACGTTCTTGTTTCCCGTCGAACGGATTTTGCTGACCGCTGAAGCCATTCCTTCAGGAGCGAGGAACTGTCCCTTCTTCACGTTGACGGCTTTTCCGGTTTTACCGCAAGCGATCACGAGTGAAGTTTGTTGGCACATGTAAGCTGGGATTTGCAAAACGTCGACGTGCTCGGCAACCATTTCAACGTCTTCGATTCGGTGAACGTCCGTCAAAACCGGAACGCCGAATTCTTTGCGAACTTTCGCGAGAACTTTGAGTCCTTCGTTCGCCATCGGGCCTGTCCAGTTCTTCTCTGAACCGCGGTTGTCTTTTTCGTATGAGCTTTTGAAGATCAATGGAACGCCAACGCGTTGGCAGATATCGACAAGTGCGCGAGCGGTTTTCATAACGAGCTCTTCGCTATCGATAACACATGGGCCAGAGATGACCGCGAGTCCGTGACCGGTACCGACCTTGATTTGAGTTTTGCCACCATCGACGATGAATTCGCGTTTTGGAAGCGTCGTCGTTTCAGTTCTTTCTTTCGTCATCATAGCCCTAATCCTTCTTACTCAAGCGGTACGGTTTATACTCGCCAATTCTGTGTCGGAATGTCTTTTCGAAGAGATCGCTCGCGAGAAGATTGAGGTCCTTCATCGTCCAATCTGAAAGGGTTCGACGGTGGTCGAAGGTCCAATCTTGCTTGGCGACAAGGTCCTGCATGACGGCAGGGTGCGATCCCTTGAAGGGTTTCAGTCCGTACTGGCGATCATACTGGAAATTTTCGAATTCCCCATCTCTTTTGTGGCCATGCCACCAGCGGTTGAGCAGCTTGCTCTTCTGGCCCATCATTTTCGGTGGTTTGACCCAGCCGTAGTGAAAAATTCTTCCGCCCGAGGGAGCAACGACGGGTTTTGAGCCATTCACGCGAAAGCCCTGGGCGTCATTATGGCTGCGAATGCCTGAGCTTTTGCGAACGACTCGAACCTCGTTACGGTACCATTTTCTCGATGTAGCAACGGTCGAATAGCCGCCGTAAAAGTGAATGTATTTGAAAAGGAGGCCCTGAATCTCGGGATTCTTATCGTTTTCTTCCATGGCGCGCCAAATTCTAGGCAGATCCATCTCGTGAACGACTTCGTCAGCTTGAATATAAAAGCACCAATCATGTGCACATTGATCGAGCGCTTCATTGGTTTTTTCACTCAGAATCAGTCCACCCTTGGTCTTTTGGGTATCCCAGATCGAATCGAAGACCCGAATTTTCGGATCATTGAGGGCGAGAATCATTTCTTTCGTCTGATCATCGCTTTGGCCGACGCCAATAACGAATTCATCGACGAGGGGCAGTATGCTGCGAATGCTCTGAAGAACCGGGTATCCCATAAGAATACCGTTACGGATGACGGTGAAACCACTGACTTTCATAGAGGCTCAGTTGTAACCGGTTAGGGACCTTTGCTGCAAGGGCACAAGATTTACAGCGCCATTTTGCGATAAGCGCCAAAATCGGCATAATAGAACGAATGCGCAGACTCCTTCTCGTTATCGACGATTACAATGAGCTTCGTGCCCTCGAATCGATGTTTCGTCGATTGGGGATGGACGTGCTTTCGCTTGGGAAAGACCTACTCATCAACGATGCACTTTTGCGTTTTCACCCTGATCTAGTGATCGCCAGCGCGAAAGGTCGCGCCGTTGATGGGCTCAAGCTCTCTGTTCGTCTGCGCAAGCTCAGTCCTGCGCCGAAAGTGGCGATTCTTCATCAACAGGGGAATGTACCTAAACTCGATCCGCAGATGGCTCGATCGATCGATGCGTTTCTCGAATCTCCGCTGAAACCGCTACAGATCATCGACATCATGGCGCAACTGGCGAATCTCGATGCACAGTCATTGCTGCAAAAGTTCGAGAAGATTTCGAAAGCAAAATTGACGACGGTCGAAGAGCTCATTCGTGTCATGACTGAGCATCCACTTCCGGGAGATAAGCCGGAGGAAGAGGGATTCGATCCGCAAAAGACTCCGGGCGTATCTCCTCGTTTGAGAACCGGGCGTTCGGATAAGTACGATCAGTTTCTTGCTGATCATGCTGAGCCTGTCGATGGCGTGGTCTCGCAAGACGATCTCAAAAAAGCGATGGCGAAGCTCGCGAAAGCGACAGCCGCCGATCGCAAAGAGAGCGAACTTGTAAAGACAATCGATGAAGAGCGCCAAGCTTTCGCCAAAGCACTATTCACAACGAAAAAGTAGTTAGCGCGTTAGCGTTTTTTCTTGAAGAGCATGCCGACGACGTCTTTGAGGTCGCCTTTGAGAAGATCGACGGGTTTGCCGTCGCCGCCTGAGCCTGAGGATTTCAGTGCTGTCATCTCGCGTTTTGCGTCGATGAAATCAGGATCGAGCGACATCGCATGCTCGAAGTTTTTACGGGCATTAGCCATGTCGCCCGTCGCCCGCAGCTGCAAGCCTTTGACGAGGTAGAAGACGGGAATATGACGGTCTTCAGGCGGAATCAAAGCGAGTTCATCACGCACTTCTGCAGCGATACGAATCGTATCGTTTGCGGCCGCCGCTTTGAGTTTTGCCCACATGTGCAGAAGACGAGCTTCTGAAGTCGGAGGACAAAGCGAAACGGCTTCGGCCATCATTTCGCGCGCTTTTTTGAAGTCACCTTTGGTCAAAAGTGGGCGAGCGGATTGAGTTAACTGTTCCGCTTGCAAGACGAACTCTGCGCGTCCTTGTTCGAGTTCGCGAATGTACTCGGTCTTCTTCGTCGGATCAGACAGAGTTTCGTGAGCCACGGTAATGAACGCAAAACACTGTTTAGTGAGTTCACGAACATCGGCCGTCGTATCGCGAGCGAGCTTATCTGGGTGAAGCACCTTAGCGACATCGTGATACGCACGCTTGATCTCGACGTCTTTTGCTTTCGGGCTCAAACCAAGGCGCTCGAAATAATTTTGTTTCTCGAGATCGAGATAGAGTTTGCTCAAACGCTTCTTTTGCATCGCCGCATCGCCGGCATTCCCAGTGGCTTCTCCGAAACGGAGATAACGACTCACTAGAAGTGCGTGCAATGCGGGATACACTTGCTCTTCTGGAGCGGCGAGATCCGTCAAAGCTTGTTCGAGGGTTGGAGCTTCAAGAAGTTTTTCTGCCAATCCGGGAACACGTTCGATAACAGGAATCGTCAGACAGCGAGCAGTCGGTGAGTACTCAGGCCCTGGCTTCAAATTGTAGCGAGTCCATGTGCGGTAGTACGACTTCAACCATACGACTGAAAGTTTCGAAGTCAGCCAATCGTTCAAGAGATCGGTAAAGGTCGAGCGATCAATCACCGCGTCTTCGCGAATTTCATCGTCTTCGAGGAAGTTGATTTTGACTGACGTTTCCGCAACCGTTTTTGAAAGACGCAAGCCCTGTTGCTCGGCCATGACGATTTGAATCGCGTGTGGGCTTAAGACGTTGGCTTCGACAAGGCGTTCACCCATCTTCTTGGTTTTTCCGGTCACTTTCATCACTTCTTCGATTTCGTCTTGAGTGATGAAGCCGCGTTCGACCATCAGAATTCCGAAATACGATTTCGCATCCTTTTGGTTAACCTGAACGATATTGCCTTTATGAAAGCCGACGCCGCAAACTTCGCCATCAGCGGTAACGATGTTTAAGTGACCGTTCACTCGCGGGTGCATGAGAAGCGAGAACACCATCGGAAGTTCGAAGGCATGAATTTCGCCGGTCTCATTGAGCATCCGAATACGTTCTTTGTGTGAGGCGGTATCTTTCGTCAAAAGCGTCTGCATCGGGGCAAGCTGTGCATCGATGAGATGAACGAGTTTGCCTTCGAGTGTGTTGATGATGTCGGGGAGTTCAAACGGTTTCGTAAAAAAACCGATAGCACCGGTTTCTTGAATGGCTTCGCGCGCGAAGTTTTTGTCTTTGTAAATTCCGCTGATAAGAAGAACCGGAAGATCGCCTTGCTCGCGAAGTTTTTTTGCGAGCTGGCGGCCGTTCATTTTCGGAAGCATACAGTCGATCACAGCAGCGTGAACGGGTTGAAGCTTGGTCATTGCCAAAGCATCATCCGGTTTTGTCACGTGTGTGGCTTTGAAACCCGCCTTCGAAAAAGCTTCCTTCATCGCTTTTCCGATGGCGGCGTCGTCGTCCACGATGAGAATGTTGATCTCTTCCTTCTGCATCGAATCCTTATCGACGATTTTCGGTATTCTCTTAATCTAATCGAACGTTTGCAGCCTTGCGCCAAACTTCTCCGAAGTGGGGGTTTTTCCGTTGCTGATTTGACAATTCTCGCGACGTTGGTCGAGGATAGATGTTGAATCACCGAGGAGCTTTCATGGGAACGAACACCACATCTACCACCGATGCCACTTTCGATAACGATGTTCTGAAATCGGACAAACCAGTCCTGGTCGATTTCTGGGCTGAGTGGTGCGGTCCGTGCCGAGCGCTAGCTCCGAAGCTCGAAGAAATCGCGACTGAGTTCTCAGGCAGGCTCAAAGTCGTGAAGGTCGACATCGACTCAAACCAACAAACTCCATCGCAATTCGGAATCCGCGGTGTCCCGACACTGATGCTCTTCAAAGGCGGAAAGATGGTCGATCAAATCGTCGGCAATCACCCGAAAGAAAACATCCTCTCGGTTCTGAACAAACATCTCTAAGACGAAGCTAACTCTTCGAGGCGTTGTTCAGCGCCTCGCGCCGATCCAGTTCGGCTTCAAGACGGTCGAACCCTTCATCCATGGCGTCAAGCTGACTGTCTGTCGCTTCGATATAACGCTCGGTTATCATTTGGTCTTGCATCGCTTGGACATTTTCAACGGTCGCTTCGAATTGGTTGACGGCGAACATCACTGAAAACGCAAACGCAGCAACGCGATAGGTACGATTGAACTGGCGGTAAGCATCGACGTAGGCTTGCGTGTCTCTGTAAACCCAACGCAGTTCCGCTTCATGAGCAGCCACACCATCTGTCATGATTTTCGTCTGCAGCTCGGTCGGGATCTTAATATCCCGATGATCCGGTAGCTTGACCGTGAGATTCAGAGTTTGAAAGAGCCTGCGGAAGAGCGGCTTACTAAGAATTCGGTGAACGCGGAAATAGATTCTGTCTCTGATTTTTTGTTTTTCCACTGGAGTCTGAGCATCAACGAACGAAACGAGTCCATCACGCAGAGTCTGCCGATACACCCATTCGATCGAAGGATCACTTTCCGCAAAATGCAGTCTTCTATTTAAGAGATTTCGAACGAAGGTATCTCGTCGAATGGCTCTGTCAAAACGGCGAATCGCTTGATCGAACTCACGAGTCTCTCTCAGAGTACGCGGATCAAGCCGTTTACCAACTGATCCCAATGTGATCCGCGAGAGCCAGTCGACATCACGAGAGACTTCTCGGCCGCCTTTTGCGCTCAAGTCTGCGAACAATTCGACGGAGTCTTTGAGCGTCCATTTTTGTTTTTGTTCAATCGACAAAGAACAAAGGCTCGCGGCGCTAACGTCGACCGCGAGCAAGAAAAACATAAAGAATGGGAGCAAGACCCGCATTAGCATAGCTCCCGCCTCGAATTATTGACCTTTGATAGTCACTGGTGACAAACGCGTTTCGATCGCAGAAATGCGAGCCCGCATGATCTTGATGCGATTTCGCAAAAGGGCGACTTCCTTACGAGACAGCTTTACGTCGTATTTTTTCGAAAGTGCTGCTGCCTCTGGTTGCGGAGTCGCGAATGTGAGAAGCGGGATCAAGTTCAGGAAGAAAACGATCCCAGATGGCATCGACATATATGCCAAGGGCCCGCCACGTCCAGACTCGATAGCGCGTCCACCTAAAATGAATACGAGTATGGACAATCCAGCAATAGTCAGTGTCACCTTGCGGCCGTTTTTCACAAGATTGTAGTCGTTCCGTGCCTCAGCAGATTCGACTTCGTCCTCGAGTTGAACCAGAGCCAACCTGAGCTCAGAAAGTCCTTGGCGAATCTGAGCATCGGTCATTTCCTCAATCGGCATCACCTGGAGTTGACGCTCGACTTCGGAAGCATCGACCGAAGGTCTTTGATTTGCGGCCAAAGCCGCATTTGGCAAAGCGAACTGCAATGACAAAAAAACAGCAATGACGGACTTCAAGACGTTCATGACGACTCCTCAAATAGTGATAAATGGCGACCGTCGCCAGTCATGCAGATGCCGTTCCTGATTCAAAACGCTATTAATGCGCACTCAGACAAGAACTGCTGTCAAGCTCTTGAACATCGACCTTTTTTGCGGCGTCCGTCTCCCGTTCCGGAACGGAAGAGATCCCAGAAAATTGATCGGCAATTTTTTTCGGAGACCAAGACGGTTCTGCGATCTGCGAAGCGCACAAACTCAATGAGCGAGTCATCGCTTCTGTAGCCATATTACTGGAACGGACCTTATAAAGATCAGTAGCGGCCTTGTCTGACGCTGTGTGACCGTTCCGTTGATCAGCAAACACAGTTTGTTCGATCGAACTGAAAAGTAACTTGATTGGTTCAATATTGCCTCGCTACGGTTTGCCTTGTTATTTCCAACGGAAAACGAGAAAGGCTGAACTGTGAAGAATCTGCTGTCACTTGTGCTTGTTCTCGCAGCTGCTGTCGCAAATGCCGGTATTGATCCGACACCTCAGCAAGATGCGAAATATCGTAAGCTTTATCCGCTTTTTATCGATGCTTGTTCGGCTGGGCTTCGTGTTACTCGGCCTGATAACAAAGGTCAGCCTTGGGGCCATGGCGCTCTACTGATTCGCGGAGCAGAACTTGATTTGAGTCAGGGCTATCCGCGTCTTCGCGTGAAGACTCGTGGGCCGGGCAACGAGGTCGGTGTCAGCGCCGATGGTCAATTCAACAACATCAACTGGGTCGGTGTTCCCGGAGAAAAACTCTTCTTCTACGGTGATCTCGATAGCCGCGCGAAGCTGACGAACGATGTGCGCAATGCGCTGATCGAACGCATGATTAAGACGGGCTGGTTCTCGATGGTTCAATCGGATCGTTGGACCATGGCTCGTGATCGCGATGAAGAAATGCAGATGATCTTGAATGAGGCGATTCCGATCGATGTCGCAATGGCTTGGGGACGCGAAACACTTTGCCAGCGTATTCCTGTGAATGAAAAACAGCTACAGAGCGTGGTCGAATATTTGAATCGCGTGAATCATTACTATTTTGTCGAGGGTCACAAATACACTTGGGATTTTTTGACGAATAGCTGCGGGCATCTGGCGAACAACGGAATGCATGCAGCGGGAGTTGTCGAAGAAAAGAAGGTCGATCAAAAAGGTCTCGAGAAGTTCTTTAATATTTCGATTCCGACGAACTTCTTTTTGCACGCGGTTCGCGACACAAGCAGCGAAAAGTTTCCGTCGTTCAAAAAACTCATCGACGATGACGAAGAGGTCGAAACCTTCATGCGCTTTGGCATGATCCCAGCGCAAGATGGAGCACTCACGCGCCGCCTGCGCCCGCATGGCTACGACAATCCAGCACTCAACGAAGTCTACGATCCACGCGCGTCTAAGTCGCAGTACTTAGACATCCATCTCTTCAAGTCGAACAATTCTCTCGTGCGAAAATTCACAACAGATGCAAGCTACTCGGATCTAAAGCCAAATCTCGAAAAATTCTTGGCGATCTATCGCAAGAACTTAGCAAACGCCGAGAAGTTGAATCTGCAAGATCTAGAGATGGACAACGAAGTCCGCAGCTACACACTCGACCAAGTGCACGCTGCATACATCAACTATCTCCGCACAAAGATCAAAGACGTCGAAAGCAAACTCGCGCAGCTTTAAGGCATTTTCCTAGGGCTCAGTAGTCATTTTCTATTTACCTTCCCTGGGGAAGGTAAATTCGTTGCTTTGCGGTCAGAAGCGGTCAAAGAGGCGATGGTTTGCTGTTCGAGAAGCATTGATTTCTGTTGCACAGGCAGTACTCTTATCAAAAGGGCGAAGGATCAAATCAATGGGTTCAGTTAGAGATGATACTCGACGAGTTACGTCACGTATTGATTCTAGATATCTTCAGATGGTGACCCAGACATGATTAAGTACGATCAAGAAATGAACTGGTTTGTCGTACGATGCCAAAGTGCTGGTCTGCGAACGATACTCAATTGGTTGAAGCTCTCAAAGCAACCGCTGTAACCGACCCTCAAAATCGAGAAAAACTTCTGAAAACAATCCGGGCTATCGAGTCGGAACGCGTTTCTATTGGCGAGCTGATCTTGCTGGGAATGTTGATTCAGTTTACGTGGGCATTGGCAAACGATAAAAGTTATAGTTGTTGGCACATTTTTAGCTAATCAAGCCTTCGTCACGCGTGACTTGTATTCAGTAGGGTCGTGTGGGTTTCGATCGCGATGATCCTACAGATATACGTCAAGCCGTCCATTACTTCGACAGGAGATACAAATGGAGCTTCGTTCAAAGTTTCTTCTCGTAGCCGGGCTGTTGACGACAGTGACCGTTGCGCACTCCCAGATGAGTGCAACTTCTCAAAGTCGTCCTTACCACGGATCCAGTTTTACCGACGTGTGGAACAAGATCGCCGCTAAGCCGTATGAAAGCCTTCCGCTCTACAAGATTGTTTCCGCTGAAACTTTGAAATCGGCAGCTTCGCTTGCGATGAATGGGACCCTTGATGATAGAAATGATTTTCGTCCGCGCCGAGTAAAGCTGGTTCACCCAAATGGCGTCTGCTTGGCAGGAACTTGGCGAATTGATGAAGCTAGCAACTCTTCTGGCTATTTTTCGAAAGGCAGCAAGGGACTTGTTATAGCAAGGGCTTCGGTTACTCAAGACCTCGTGAACATCGAAGAGCATCGGTCATTTGGACTTGCCGTAAAAATTTTCCCGACTCTGAATCCGGATGAAATCGCGTACACATCAAATCTATTTTCGGTCGACAACATCGAAGGTGTTCAAAACCGCAGATTCACCGAAACGTTGATGACAAACCAAATTCCTGACTTCGACTTTCTGAAGCTGTCGACAGTGTTTAGATTGGTTAAGAAAATGCCTTTCCTGATCACGTTCAATAATCTGTCAAAAAAAGCTGACACGGGTCCAGAAAATAGAAACCCGCTGTTTCGACGTACAATCGAGGTAGCGAGAGCGGGAATAACTCGAGAGTACAGCGCCGCATCCGAGAATTTGAATCTGCCTTCTTATAAAAACGTGCAAGGAAGTATCAAGGAACCAATTTGGGTCGGATTCCAAGCCGAAGAGATGCGCGCTCTGTCGAACGAAAGAGACTTTAGGAATGAAATCATCGATGTCG
>DATLHP010000316.1:0-3273 GCA_035539835.1 Bdellovibrionales bacterium | reverse complement strand
CCAGTAAAACCGGAAGAACGAAGAATCGATTTCCGCTGCGGAAACGCCCGCATGCCATTTCAATAGCGCCATTCCGTCCCACTAATTGACGAAACCGCAACGCCCGCCCGTGCAGTTGCCAAGCTTCGATCACAGCTACGCGACCACGTTGCCTTTTACCGCAGAAGAATTTTGACTCAGGCACAATTCGGTCACGAACGGCAAAGGAGTCGGTCGATGAAGCTTCACACGCATTTGTTCTTTGCAGCTGTTTCAATCTCTGCAGCAGCTTGGCTTACGTTGACAGCAACAAAAACATCGGCCCAAATCGATACGACCGAATGCTATAAGATCAACGTCGGCGACGATCCAATCGCACTTGATGAAAATGCCGCCACGACAAGCGTATGGTGCTATCGCGAACTCAGCGAGCCTGTCGGCAGTCGCCTTGTCTTCAAAATCGATGCCTTTGGAAAGACTCGTCCTGAACTTTCGATGCTTGTTGGACGCGATGGCACGATCGTTCACGCTTCTCTACTCAGAGGCGAGCTTACGATTCATCGATTGAAATCGAATTGGAGCCCACTCCCTGCGCCGCTCGAACCACCCACTGATGCAGAAAAAGTAAAACAACCGATTTCACCGATGTCGACAAAGAGCACTGATTCAGTGATCGAAGTTTTTAGAAATGCTCCTGAGCAACCCGACGACATCACTGTTCGCATGGAAGGAGTTCAGACAGTCACAGTAAAAGAAAAACTTTTACCTTGGCGCGGTTACTGGTTCCCTCTCAAAAGCGGCCGCATGCACAATGGATCCAATTCACCGACAGCAAAATTCGATCGCTACGTCGCCGCTCGCACGGGCACGACACCAGGCGCACAGCGCTGGGAACGCAGTCGTCACGTCTTCTCAGGCATTGCATGGTCAGGACATTGCAATGGTTGGGCAGCCGCTTCGATCATGCGCAGAGAACCGGCGCCATGGACAGACCCTTTCAGCGAAGAGACATTCACCACTGCTGACATGAAAGGGCTTTTGATTGAACGCGACTACTGCCCAGAGCTTTTGTTCTTTGGCCATCGTTATCGCGGGAAAGACCTTTCTGACATCTACGCTCTCGATTTTCACAAAGTCCTTACGTACTACATCGGAAAACTTGGCAAGCCTGTGCTGATGGATATTCGCCGGGACGCTCCGGTCGAGAATCGAGTGGTTTCGGGCTACAAAATGACCATCACTGAAGTGGATGAGCTGACTTACGACGTCGTCGCCGAACTCGCCGTTCATGAATATGATACGTCGCTATCAGATGAACTCGGTGTCGCGCCCATCAAGCCTCGCACTTACAAGTATCGAATTTGGACGGACGCCGTCGGCGAAGTGGTAAAAGCGTCTTGGCAATCAGCGAATCCCGACTTCATCTGGGTGCCGCTCGCTCCTGCGACTTGTAGCTATCAGAATCCCGCTGTCTCAGAAGAATGGATTCAGACCATGGGAAAACCGACCAAGCTTCCGGGTTGGTAAGCCTTACTGATTCCGGATTGCTTCGATCAGGCGCTTGAACTCTGGACCTCGGGCGGCGACTTCGTCATGCAGAGGTCTTACGCGTTCGATAAATGGCGTCTTGTCAGGTTCAATGATTTTCACGCCCATCTGCTCAACGGCATCGATTTTTGATTCAGCGAGTTTCTTCGCCCAAATTTCCCGTTGATAGATTTTCGATTCTTCGGCAGCCGCCGAGACGATGGCTTGATCATCGACTGAAAGTTTCTTCCATACGTCTTCACTGATGACGAGAATATCTGGCGCAAACAAGTGCTGCACGATCGAATAGAACTTCGCAACTTCACCATGGCGGCTCATCGTCAGTGCGCTAATATTGTTCTCTGCGCCGTCAATCACGCCTTGCTGAAGGGCCGTATAAACATCGCCAAACGGCATTGGTGTGGGACTTCCGCCCAGAAGCTGAAGCATGCGGATCGCTGTGGCGTTCTCCATCACGCGAATTTTCAAACCTCGCACGTCATCCGGCACTCGAATTTCCTTTGTCGCGTAGAAGCTGCGATCTCCGGCGTCGTAGTAAGTCAAGCCACGCAAACCCTGCGCCGTTGGAATACTCAGAATCTCTTTACCGGTGTCGCCATCCAGCACGCTGAACAGATGCGCTTGATCTCTAAAAAGAAAAGGAACGTTCAAAACACCAATCAATGGTGAAAACGCTTCGAGACTGAGTGAATTC
This sequence comes from Bdellovibrionales bacterium, assembly GCA_035539835.1. Lineage (GTDB taxonomy): Bacteria > Bdellovibrionota > Bdellovibrionia > Bdellovibrionales > JAMPXM01 > DATLHP01. Next base: position 1,052 of record DATLHP010000316.1, on the reverse strand, counting down.
ACCTTCGTCATCGAAATGGCACCAAATTGCACAAGCTCTAGAACTTCTTTTTCAGAACCGATTTGGCCACTTGGATAAATCGTAATTTGAATTCTTCCGTCGCTCTTTTCTGCGACCTTCCTTTTGAAAAACTCCATACCGAGATGCACTGGATGGTCTGGCGTTAGGTTGTGCGCAAGAAGAAGGTGGTGACGATCTGTACTGTCATTGCGTCCACTGAACGCTTGGCCGATGACAAAGAGAATGAGAACCGCGATCGAAATCCCATAGATTCTCGGCTTCATGTCTTCACCTTTTCACCTGATACATGAGTGAACATCATTTCTGGAGCGGGGAACTCACCGACCTTCAATAGTTTTACTTGAAGACCATCGACATCGATCTGAATTCGTATTCCATCGCGCTCCCGGAATGGAAAACTCATCCCATCGTCATCGAAATAACTCGAAGCGAACTTCGACCGCCCGTCAGAATAAATTCTGAGCTCGATGCCTTTCGCAGTTTTGATCGGAAGCACTGATCCCGATCGAACAAAGAAGGGTACTGATTCAAGATCGACTTTCAATGTGTGCGCCCGGCCACCCTCGAAATGTTTTCCGGTCGAGAACTCAAACCATCCGCCGTCATTCTGCGGAAGATATACTTCTCTTGTTTTCACGCCCTCATCCAGAACGTTCGCTACCAAGAGATCGGGTCCGACCATGAAAACGTCTTTGGCCTCAAATGACTTTCGATCCGTTTCGAAATCAAAGAACAACGGACGCAAGAAAGGTTCGAATGTGTCATGGGACCGTTTCAAGACTTGGTAGAAATATGCGCTCAAGCTTTCTCTGAGCTCAAAAAGCTTTCGAATCTGAGGAACGATTTCTGGATACATCCATGGTTCATTCACGCCTTCCGCTTTCCAAGAATGAATGACGAAACGTGGATAGAAGATGCCGTGCTGAATCCATCGCAAAAATAATTCGGGCGATGGTCGTGGACCTGAAAATCCGCCGATATCGTGACCAGAGTTTCCGACTCCAGAAAGTCCGAGATTCAAGGCCATATAG
>DATLHP010000315.1:0-4443 GCA_035539835.1 Bdellovibrionales bacterium | reverse complement strand
GCTTGCGACTGTTGCCAAGAATTTATTGGGCGCAACTCCGGCCGATGCGGTCAGATTTCTTTCTTCGCGAATCAGCCTTCGAATCTCTTGCGCGATTCTCGTCGCACTTCCGTTGAAGTGCTCAGAACCCGTGACGTCGAGATAAGCTTCATCAAGTGACAGTGGTTGGATTGTTTTCGTAAAGCGCTCGAAGATCTCGCGGACTTTTTTGCTCTCGAGTTTGTACTTTGAAAAATCTGGGCGAAGAATGATGAGCTGCGGGCAGAGCCTGATGGCTGTCGCAGACGCGATGGCCGACTTCACGCCGAACTTGCGAGCTTCGTAGTTCGCCGTTGTAATCACACCGCGACCTTCAGGCGAGCCACCGACCGCAACGGGCTTGCCCTTCAAATCAGGACGATGCTTCAGTTCTACCGAAGCGTAAAAGGCGTCCATGTCGACATGAATGATTTTGCGTACGCTCACAAGGTCCGGGCTCCTCGACTCATCGTTTTATTCGTGGGTGGGTCAAAAAACAACCCGGTACTTTTCGGGCCTAGGTCTAGCGCGCGATGGCTGCGGTTTTCCTACAATAGAGGATCATGAAATTTGGAATTCGGGCGGTCTTTTTTAATACGGCGTTGGTTGGTGCTTTTTTGTGCGCTTGCTCGACGATTTCGCCGCGACAAACGCTGCACTATGCCTACCCGCCAGCCCCGCACACTGAAACTTACGGAAAAAAGCCTCTCGAAGTCGATCGCGAGCTTGAAAACCGTCACGTCGCCGATCCTGCGAACCAAGCTCTTCTGGTTCAAGTTCGCTATCAACAAGCGCTTTTGTGGGCGAACTCTGATCCGCTGAAGGCTTGCGCGCTTTGGAACGATGTTTTGAAGCACAAGCAGTTTCCGCTCTACTCGATCGCTCGCGTTCGTGCGACCGAGAGCTGCCCAGAATCGCAAACTGATCTTCCAAACATCGATCAAGTTCTCGCAGAGAAACTCGATCCATGGATGGAAGAAGCCGTTTTGCGCTCGATGCTCAAACGCTCGATCAAAACGGGCGACAAGCTCAACGAAATGAAACTCTCTGCTCGAGTTGCGAAGTTTGAAAAAGCGAGCACTGATCGTGTTCACCTTTATCAACGATCCATCGCTCTTGCCAAAGAGCTCAATAACGAAGAGCTGCCTGCCTACACCTCTCTTCTTGAAGACACGGCGCCCCGTTTTCTTCTTGAACCAAAGCGCGAGCAATTTGCATCTGTCGCAGCCGACTTTCGACGCAATCGCGACTTCAACGATGCGCGCTCGTACTATCACAAGTTGATTGGCGATAAAGATTCTTCTGATATCGAAAAACTCTCGGCTCTCGATGGAATTCGCATGAGCTTTAAGCTCGAAAAGAAGATCGAGAAATACATTGCTGCAACGGCTGACTACTCTGAATTTGCGCGCGTTCGATTTTTGAAACCAGGCAACAAGCTATTCAAAAAGAACCCGCAAGAAGCTCGCACACTCCTCGCTCGCTATCTCGAAACTCGACTCATCTTGGCTCGTGCTGTTTGGACCGACAACAATCCATCAAAAGCGCGCCAAATTCTTTTGGCCGCTGAACGCGACGTCAAAGACCGAGTCTCGACAGCAGAGTCTGTCTTCACGCGCGCTCGCATCGAAGAAGAAGCGGGCCGTTTTGAGTCATCTCTAAAACTTCTGTCGACGATCGACATCGGCCGCATCGACAACCGCGACCTGCGCGGAAAAATCTTGTGGTATCAAGCATGGAACCTTCGCAAAGCCGGAAAACTGACCGACGCCATCGCGTCACTCGAAAAACTCGTCTCTGACGATGACACTGGTGTCGGCTCTATCGCTGCTCGCAATCGCTTCTGGCTCGGAAAAACTTTGCATCAAGTCGGCCGCACCGACGACGCGAAAAAACAGTTCGAATGGCTGATCGAAAAAGATCGCGTCGGTTGGTACGGACTCTTGTCGTTTCGCGAACTGGCTCGCCCGCTTCCATCGATGGCAAAGCCTGATGTGCGCGCACCAGCATCTGCAAAAGATTCGGCATCGCTCTTTCCCGATGAGTCGCTCGTCTTCGAATGGCTTGTTGCCACTGGCGAAACGGATCTCTCGCTTCGCTTCTTAGACTCGACAACAAAAGAACGTCGCTCTGGTTATAGCCAAGAACAGCTTGTCGATATCTTGGGCCTCTACGCTCGTGCCGGCGGATTTCAAATCGTGTTCAACCGCATTCAAGAGCTTCCGATCGAAACAAGAACAGCTCTACTCGATTCACATCCTGAGCTTTTGTTTCCACAACCTTGGGGACAAGTCGTCGAGCGCGCATCAAAACAATTCGAACTTCCACGCGAGTTGATTTACGCAATCATGCGCCAAGAATCTGCGTTCAATCCGTATGCGCGTTCTGGTGCAGACGCGTTTGGTCTGATGCAATTGATTCCCGAAGCGGCCCGAAAAGCGAGTGCCGACAGCGGACTTCCATTCGAGCATCACGAAGAGCTCTACACTCCTGAGATCAACATTCCGCTCGGAACTTCGTTCATCAAAGGACTTCTTAAGCACTGGCAAGGCGAGTTCATCCCGACTGTTGCAAGTTACAACGCGAGCGAGAAAGCGATCTCAGGCTGGATCAAGTCGCGCTACAAGGGCGATGTCTTAGAGTTCATCGAAGACGTTCCGTACGAAGAAACCAGAACGTATATAAAACTCGTCATGCGCAATTACGTGTTTTACCAGCGTCTCAATTCGGGACAGAACGAGATCTCGTTTCCTGAGTGGTGTCTAGCCGCTCTACAGGGCACCAACTCGTAATCGCACCCGCCCTCTATTCTCAAAGTGATATCCAATGAAATCGTGGGTTTAACCACGATTCTCCAAAGCTTAATCCGGCACCTCAATTGCTCTCTCTAGACATGAGTCCAGCGAACCGATTCGTTGAACTCAGGGGATGAATTAGGACTCATAAACGAGTCCGCGTGAGAAGGGATCGAGCAATGAGACACAACCGTAAAATCAGAATCTGCTTAGGTATCGCGAGCGTTTGTGCCGCCATCTTTGGTTACGGCCTCGCCAACTCAGGCTCGACGACGGCGCCAGCAAGCGTTCAAGGCGACTCCGACGAATCACGCGAACTCGTTTTAGGTGAAGCCAAAAAATCCGAGAAAAAAGATAAGAAAGAACAGTCGGTCATCTTCAACGACCCGTTCATTCAAAATAAGTGGGGCTTAGAACGCACGAACGCAGCCCGCGCATGGGAAGTCACTCAAGGCTCAAAAGACATCATCGTCGCTGTCATTGATACGGGCGTCGACATCAATCACAAAGACTTGAGTGAAAACCTTTGGGTCAACAACGGCGAAACAGGCAAAGACTCAAGAGGCCGCGACAAAGCAACCAACGGAGTCGATGACGACGGCAACGGCTACGTTGATGACGTTCACGGTTGGAACTTCGTTCACTCATCACCGACTCTCACTGACAACCACGGTCACGGAACTCACATCGCCGGCATCATCGGCGCTCGCGGCGGCAACGGCTTCGGTATCAGCGGTGTTGCACCGAACGTCAGTCTCATGATCTTGAAATATTATGATCCAAAGTCTTCGAACTCGAACAACTTGAAGAACACGATCGAAGCGATCAAGTACGCCGTCAAAATGAAAGCCAACATCATCAACTACTCTGGTGGCGGAACAGACTATTCAGCTGAAGAATTCGCAGCGGTGAAAGAGGCCGAAAAAGCCGGAGTCCTTTTCGTTGCAGCAGCAGGTAACGAGCGCTCGAACTCGGATGAATCCGGAAAGCACTACTACCCGGCTGACTACGATCTCGCGAACATCATCTCTGTCACTGCGGTGAACAAAGAAGAAACCAAAGTTCTCGCTTCATCGAACTACGGCGTTCGCACCGTCGACCTCGCGGCACCGGGCGAAAACATCTACTCGGCTTTGCCAGGCAATAGCTTCGGTATGATGACAGGAACATCGCAAGCAACGGCTTTCGTCTCTGGCGTCGCAGCTCTTATCATGGCTCACAACCGCGAATTCGATTCGAGCGAAGTAAAGCGTTACATTCTTCGTAACGGTGATGAGTACACGAGCCTCCTCTCGAAGACAGGAACAGCGCGCCTCTTGAACTCATACAAGGCTCTGACGTCTCTTGATAAAGGCGTCGGCCTCTCTGGAGTCATGGCGACGAACACGTCGACGGTCGGTAAAGATGCATTCTCGTCATCACAAGACATTCGCGATCCGAAGCTGAACACATCAGCTCTCAACGCCAACGCTGATGGCGGCGAAGAACCGGCTGAAGCATTCGCAATGTTCGGAAAAGAATTCTTGAAAGCAATCGGCAAGAGCCGCGTCGACCCAACGACAAACGACGAAATCCGCCGCCGCTAATTCTTCCGGATCGCCAAGAGGTACGCCGCTCCCAATGGTAGCAA
>DATLHP010000314.1:0-6469 GCA_035539835.1 Bdellovibrionales bacterium | reverse complement strand
CTTTCAACTCTGGATTCTCGAAAAGATTAAAAGAATCGAAAATGACTTTCACGAGGATCAAGAGAACAAGCGATGGAATCGCGTAGAGGATATCGATAATTCGCATCATCATCGAATCGACCCATCCGCCCAACCATCCAGAGATCGCACCGTAGACACCACCGACGATCACCGAAAAGATCGCCGTGAAAATACCCACAGCCATCGACATGCGCGCACCGTAGATGATGCGCGAGAGCATATCGCGACCAAGACTATCCGTTCCGAGCCAATTCACACCGTCTGGTGGCATCAACGTTTTGTCGATGTTCTGAGTTTCGAAAGAATACGGAGCGATCCACGGAGCAAGAATCGCCATCAAGCAGACGCCGACAATGAACCACAAAGAAACGACCGAACCTTTGTTCTTTTTCAGACGCTTCCACGCATCCGACCAAAGGCTCTTTCCAGCTTCCTGTTTGGCAACAGGCGCGGCTAAGGCGGCGGAGTTCGGTGTTTCATTCATGGCTAAGCTTCCATTTCCCGAGTTCATCTAAGTTCCTTTGCTGCGCCGCGGGCCAAAAAGCGAGCTGGTACCTTCCGGCTTACTGAAGTTTGATGCGTGGATCGACCACTGTGTAGAGCAGATCGACGATCAAGTTGGCGATGACGAGCATCGCTGAGAATACGAGTGTGAGACCCAATACGAGTGGGTAATCGCGGTTCGTCACGCTCTGAATCAAGTGTTTGCCGATTCCAGGAATACCGAAGACGACTTCGACGATGAATGATCCCGACAAGATACCCGCAACCAAGGGGCCTGAGATCGTCAGAACCGGAATCAAAGAGTTCTTCAAAACGTGTTTGAACAAAACCACTCTGTGCGCAACGCCTTTTGCTTTCGCTGTGCGAATGAAATCGCTCTGAATCACGTCGAGCATGCTCGAACGAGTCATACGCGCAATTATCGCAGCTGGGCGCAAACCCAAAGTGATGACCGGCAAGATGTAATAGATCGGAGATTCCCAAAGAGCCGGCGGTAAAAGTCCGTACATGCTCGAAAATGGAATACCGAAGCTGAAAATCATAACCAAGATCGGACCAACGATGAAACTCGGAAGAGCAACGCCACTGATCGCTGTGATCATCAATGCGTTATCGGTCAGCGTGTTGTGCTTTGATGCCGCGAACACGCCGATTGGAATTCCGATGATGAATGCGAGCAACAATGAATAGATACCCAGCTGGAATGACGCCGGGAAAGATTCGAGAATGATGTCAGTAACGTTTCGGCCCAAGTACTTGTACGACTCGCCGAAATCCCCTTGTACGGTTTTTACCAAGTATTTCCCGTACTGAGTCATGATCGGGTCATGAAGCCCGTACTTCGCTTCGATGTTCGCTTTGATATCCGGAGGAAGCGCTTTTTCAGCGTCGAACGGACCACCCGGCAAGAATCGAAGAAGGCCGAACGTCAAAGTCGCAATGACCCAAATGACGAACACAGCCTCTAACAAGCGCTTGCCGACGTAGACGAACATATTTGCACGAATGACTGCATAAGCCGTCGCCGTCAGACTCCATGCGAGAATGATCGCCCAGAGAACAACCGGAATTTCGAAGTCGCCGAGATCGAGCCCGATCGCGACGACAAAAAGAGCGATGAGCCCTAGACCAAGAATTTTACCGATCACTTCAGTTTCGTCCGCTTGTAAGTGTATTTCTCGAGAACGTTGACTGGGTAATTCTCAACACGAGTTCCGATGAGCATCAGGTTTACGCCTGAGTAAAGCGGAACGGCGATCGTGTCGTCTTCGAGCATGATCTTCTGAGCTTCGTCATAGAGCTTACGACGCTTCTCTTTGTCACCTTCGCTCGCAGCTGTGACGATGATTTCGTCAAAGCGCTTCGATCCCCAGTGCGTGTGGTTGTTGTCTGAATAGCTTGTCATGAGGTTCAAGAAGTTGTCTGGATCTGGGTAATCCGCCATCCAACCCATGCGCCACATCTGCGGCGTATTGTTGTTCAACGTATTGATATAGACCTTCCACTCTTCGTTTTTCAATTCGACGTTGATGCCGAGGTTACGCTTTAGCTGTGCTTGAACGTTTTCTGCAACGCGACCGTGATCTTCGTTCGTGTTGAAGTAGATCGTGATCTTCGGAAGCTTCGCTGGATCAGCGTAGCCCGCAGCTTTCAAAGCTTCTTTCGCTTTTTCGATGTTGAACGCCATTCCGCGCGAAGGTTCGTGACCGAACATTCCCGGTGGAACCCAGCTCGTCAAAGGCATCTGTCCGCCAGCGAGCATGTTGACGATCTCTTGGCGATCGATCGCTTGTGCGAGCGCTTTACGAACCAAAGGATTGTCGACGGGTTTCGCTTTCGTGTTGAAGCCGTAGTAGTACATCAAGAGGCTGCCCGCTTGACGGAACTCTTTGCGCTCGCGCTGTTTGCGAAGCTCAACCGATGGGAGCTTGTGAACGCTGTCGAGTTTGCCTGAGTCGAAGAGGTTGATCGCTGTCGCCTGCTCTTGAATCATGTAAGCGGCGATGTACTTGATCGATGGCTTTTCAGCTTCGTAGTACTTTTCGTTGCGCTCGAGCACGATCATTTTATCGTGCTGCCAAGACTTCATATTGAAAGCGCCGATCGTTACGATGTTGGCAGCTTCTGTCCAACGATCGCCGTGCTTGTCGACGACATCTTTACGAATTGGGTAAGTCGAGTGGTGCGTGAGAAGCGTTGGGAAGAACGCCATCGGCTTTTCGAGTTCAACTTCGACAGTGTCAGGAGTTGGATTTTTGATTCCAACTGTTTCCCAAGTACCTTTGCCTTCGTTGAACGCCTGCGCGCCTTTGATTGGGAAGAGGAAGTACGCATACATCGCCGCCGTTTCGCGCGAAAGAAGGCGTTTCCAGCCATCGACGACGTTCTGTGAAGTGAACGGTTGTCCATCGCTCCAAACAACACCTTGGCGAAGTGTGAACTTCCACTTCTTATTGCCTTCGCTTGGCTCCCACTTGAGTGCCAACGCCGGAATGAGGCCGAGTTCTTTGTCGTTGAGATCGAAGGCCGTCAAACCTTCCATCGTGTTTTCAGTGATCCACGATGACGTCGTATCGCTCGCCTTGTGCCAGTCCAAGCTCGGAGGCTCGCTGGTGATGTTGATACGGAGGGTTTCATTGAGCGCCAGCGAGAGTTTTTCTCCGCCTGCCAAATCGACCTCGATATTTTGCCCTTTTTTTGTGCAGGCAACGCTGGCGATCGCAATCAATCCAGCAAGAATGAGTTTTGATGAACAGCGAATCATTGAGGCCCCCTCTGAGGTAACCGGTTATGACGCCCATGTTGTTGAGTGCAGGCGTGTTTTCCCAAGCCAGACCCGCAGTGTCAACGCTCAGTCTTGTCGCAAATCTGAAAATCAGACTCATTTCGACACTGAACGCTGCAAATCACCGAGGGCGCATTGGTCCACGAGGGCCTTGTGCAACGAGCGTGCACAGGCAAAATGCAACCGGAGGGTGGCGCTCATAAATTTGCACCGCACCGCGGTTCAGAATTGTGACTGTCACCCGTTTCAGGTTAGACACGCGTCATGCACAAAACATTCTGCGTCTCTTTGATCTTCACGCTCCTGACAGGATGCGTATCCATTTACGAAGGCCGTGGGCCGAACTTCTCACACAAAGGCACGCCCGAGGCGACCGCCGAATACGATCGCTTCAAACTCGAGGAACCTGATGCGTTTCGCGACAGGCTTCGGGTCGCGAAAATGAATGGAACAAACTACGAACTCCGCTCTTTGCCATTTGTCGCCGACGTATCTCCGGTCGCCGCTACTGAAATGGACAGAGCGAAAATGCATAACTACGTCGCATTCGGACTCATCGGCGCAGCTCTCTTGGTTGCGATCACGCAGCCATCACCATTGACCGACGGCGGAGCCGTTCTCTTCTACGGATCACTCGCGACGAGCATCGGATTCTCTATCTACTCAATGCACGTGCAATCGAACGCCATCGACCAATACAATAACGATTTACACGAGAAACTCGCACCGAGTGTTCGCGTTGGATTCAAGTACTGACAAGGAAGTCTCACGAGCGCCGAGCGGTTCCCGATCGACATGCATTAGTTTGATGGACAGTTGTCTGCGAGAGCGATAAATCTTTGTGATATGAAAAAAACCTATACGGCCCGTTGCCATTGCGGAAATATTCGTTTTTCTTTTGATAGCGAAGAGATTACTGAGGGTCGTCGATGCAATTGCTCGCTGTGCATACGCAGAGGCTCAGTCATGTCAGCTAAGTATATTCCAGCGACTGACTTTCGCCCTCATCCGAATCGCGACCAACTTATAGGGTATCAATGGAATGATCGTGTCACCGACGCCCTATTCTGTAAGACGTGCGGCATTTTTCCTTACTTTGGAAATGACGAGTTCGGATATCGCGTGAACCTAGGCTGTGTTGAACAACTTGATGCTCTGGCTCTGAAAATTGAGATTTTAGACGGCCGCTCAATGCCTATCGCCGAAAATCCGGGGCCTCATCCAGGTGCTCGTTAACCACTGGCTTAAAATCAAAACGTGCTCGGGAAGGCGATCATGAACTGATCGCCTTTTCTCTTTAGAATCACCTTGGCTGGACGAGGTGATGACGCGGCTCGGGCCAAAAAGCGAGCTGGTACCTTCTGTTACCAGACTTCTTTTGTCGGAATACGCTCGTCGAGTTCTACGCCGACGGGCTGTACGAGCCAGCGAAGGCTGTGGGTGCCACCGCTATATAAAAGGCTGTAGATCTGGAAGTTACGGACGACTTTTTTGACGTAGTTCCGCGTTTCGAGAAATGGAATATGTTCGATGAACTCGTCCATCTCGAGACTGCCGAAGCCGCGCACCCACGCATGCACACGATGCGGACCCGCATTGTAACCAGCGGCGACGAGCGGAACACTGCCAGAGAACTTTTCAAGTAGACGCTGCAAATAGCGAGAACCCAAACGAATGTTCACTGCTGGTTCAAGAAGCGATCGCGTTTCGAATGTGTTCATTGAAACGAGATTTGCGAGCTGCCGTCCCGTGAATGGCATGATCTGCATCAGGCCCATCGCTCCAACTGGAGACTGAACCTCAGTACGATACAAGCTCTCTGCACGCATGATGCCCCAGATGAGTTCTTCTGGAACGCCTGTCGACTTTGATACCTCAACGACGGAGGCATCCCAAGCGCGAGGGTACGCGTACTCCCAAAGAGCTCTGCCATCGCCGCGAAGTCCGCTGCGCAAGCGTTGCTGCGAGAAACCAAGATCACCGATCGTGCTCGAGCGATTGTAGTTTTCAACGGCCGCGTATTCGACCATCAGAAGCCTGCGATCTTCGGCGCGACGAGCTTTGCGCTCGATCTCGCCTAGTTCGCGACGAGCATCACCGAAAAGTCCGACGAGTGATAGGTCACGCGCTCGTTCAAAACGCTGCGAGAGATTCGCGTCTTTGAAACCGATCTCAATACTATCAGCTTCAGCCGTTACCGCTTCGCCGTCTGCATCTGCGACGTCAGCTTCTGTTGTGCCGTCTTCTTCAGTTTCGTCACTTGCCGCTTCGGCCGCCGCCGTTGCGACAGCCTCTGCTGCTTCTTTCAATTCTTCTTCAGTCGGCGCGACTTGTGGGCCCGTTTCGGTTTTCTTTAAACCCAAACGTGTTTCAATGCCGGTCGGAAGTTTTGCTCCGGGCACTGATAGAAGACGATAGAACGAAAGAACTGAGTAATAACCAATCGCCGGATCGCGAACGAGTCCTTGAAGAATCGGAATCGCTTCTTGGTTGCGACCGAGTTTCAAAAGACTCATCGCTGACCAATACTTCAAACGATCTTGTGAAAGCGCATCGCTTGGCCGCGCGCGACGACCGCGACGAACTTTCGGAGCCTTCGCCAAAGTTTTGAAACTTTCAAGAGCGCCTTCGTAATCGCCTCTGAGGTAGCGAATCCACGCAAGATACCATTTGGCATCTCGCGAATACGCTGACGATCCGAACGTCTTCATCAGCTTTTCAAAGCGACGAGTCGCTCCGTCGTAGTCTTGAATCTGATAGCCGGTGAATCCTGCTTGAAAAAGTGCGTTCGCAGCTTCGCGAGATTTTGGCGCTAAATCAAAAGCGCGCTGGTATGCGCCGATGGCTGACTGATATTCGCCAGCACGTGACGAGGCTTTACCCAAAAGCATCAAGTACGGCGGATGATTCTTTTGCGCATCGTAGTGTTTCAGCAAAAGCTTCATCGCTTCGTCGACGTGACCTTCTGAGATCAAGTGATTGGCGAGCATCGAATCGACGCTGTACTGCCCCTCTTCTGCTCCGCCCGAAATTCCTTTTAAAAGCTTCAGTTCTTCGCTCGCACGAATGGCTTCTCCGCCGAGTTGAAGTCTGCGCACTCGAACGCGAAGATCAGCCACCGTCGATTGGCATCCTGTTTTCACATCGCCAGCCGTGTTG
>DATLHP010000313.1:0-3014 GCA_035539835.1 Bdellovibrionales bacterium | reverse complement strand
GGTCACTGTCGACGACATCCTCGACGTCAGCCGCGAAGAAGCAACCGAAGATATCCAGAAGCTCGGTGGTACCGAGGCTCTCGATGCGCCTTATGCCGACGTTCCGCTGCATTCCATGATTCGAAAACGAGCGGGCTGGCTGATGATTCTCTTCGTCGGAGAAATGTTCACGGCGACTGCGATGAGTCAGTTCGAAGACGAAATTTCGCGCGCTGTCGTTCTTGCTCTCTTCATTCCCTTGATCATCTCATCGGGCGGAAACTCGGGATCGCAGGCCACGACCCTGATCATTCGAGCGATTGCCCTGGGCGAATTGAAACTCTCCGACTGGTGGCGCGTCTTTTTGCGAGAACTCGTCACAGGTGTCAGCCTGGGCCTTATTCTCGCTACCATTGGCATCTTGCGCATTCTTCTGTGGCCAAATCGTGAATCGGTTTACACAGAACATTATTTCCTCGTCGCGTTGACCGTGGCTATCAGTCTCGTCGGGGTCGTGCTCATCGGCTCTCTTTGTGGCTCAATGCTTCCATTCCTTCTGCGTCGTTTGAAACTCGACCCTGCGAGCGCATCGGCCCCGATGGTTGCGACGGTTGTCGACGTCATGGGTGTGGTGATCTATTTCGAAGTCGCGAAGCTCTTACTGCGTGGCACACTGCTCTGAACTGTTGAGTCATCCGCCACTGCGATTTAGACTATCCTCTGCCTGAAGTCTCGAGAGGAGTCTTATGAAATCCGGTTCGAAAAACACCTTTGGAACACTTTCGTCCCTTCCGTCTGATGGCGGGTCACTTTCGTACCACTCCCTACCAGCCCTCGGCAAAGCCAAGGGCAAAAACATGGCGCAGCTTCCTCTCAGCTTGCGTGTCCTTCTCGAAAATCTTCTCAGACACGAAGATGGCGATATCGTTTCATCTCGCGATATCGAAGCTATTCTCAATTGGGATCCGAAGACGACATCGGAATACGAAATTCAATTCACTCCGGCGCGTGTGTTGCTTCAAGATTTCACCGGTGTCCCCGTTGTTGCCGATCTCGCAGCGATGCGCGCGGCACTTTTTGAGCGCGGCGGCCAAGCAACGAAAGTAAATCCCCTTCAACCCGTCGACCTCGTGATCGATCACTCGGTTCAAGTCGATGCCTTCGCTCGCCCTGATGCTCTTTCGATCAATGCGAAGTACGATTATGAACGAAATGGTGAACGCTACGAATTTTTGAAATGGGGCCAGAAAGCATTTTCAAACTTCCAAGTCGTCCCGCCAGCGACCGGAATTTGCCATCAAGTGAATCTTGAGTACCTCGCGCGTGTAGCGATGAAGATGAATGGCTGGGTTTACCCAGATACTCTGGTCGGAACTGATTCGCATACGCCAATGGTGAATGGTCTTGGCGTTCTCGGTTGGGGCGTCGGCGGAATCGAAGCTGAAGCGGCTATGCTGGGACAACCATGCTCGATGTTGATTCCAGACGTCGTCGGATTTGAACTCAAAGGCAGTCTCAAACCTGGTGTTACAGCGACTGATCTCGTTTTGACGATCACACAGATTCTTCGAAAAAAAGGCGTCGTCGGAAAATTCGTCGAGTTCACTGGTCACGGCGTCAGCGCACTTTCAATCGCAAACCGTGCGACGATTTCAAACATGGCTCCAGAGTACGGAGCCACTGTCGGTTTCTGGCCGATTGATTCGAAGACGATCGACTACTTGAAACTCACCGGTCGCGACGAATACGCAAAGCTCACTGAGGCCTACTACAAAGCGCAAGGGATGTGGCACGATCCTTCGCAGGAATCTCCGAAGTTCAGTGATGTCGTAACGCTTGACCTTTCGACGGTAGAACCATCTCTCGCTGGCCCAGCCAAGCCACACGATCGATCTTCGCTTTCGCAAGTACCGCAAAGTTTCGGAAAGTTCTTGGCCGAGCAAACAGCGGCGCGCGGAGCCGCAAAGCCCGAAACCGGATCGTCTGTTCTGAAAGAAGGCTCTCTCGTTATCGCCGCGATCACGAGTTGCACAAACACATCGAACCCGAGTTTGATGTTGGGCGCGGCACTCCTCGCCAAAAAAGCAAACGCTCGTGGCTTGAAAGTTCCGTCTTACGTGAAAACAAGCTTCGCGCCGGGGTCAAAAGCTGTAACGGCATACATCGAGCGCGCAGGATTAATGCCTGAACTCGATAAGCTTGGTTTCAATCTTGTCGGCTACGGCTGCACGACCTGTATCGGAAACAGCGGTCCACTTCCAACTGAGATCGGCAACGAAGTCGATTCGCGTGGCTTGACCGTCGCCGCCGTTCTGTCGGGCAACCGAAATTTCGAAGCACGCATTCATCCACAAGTTCGCGCGAACTACCTTGCGTCGCCGCCACTCGTTGTCGCCTTCGCACTTGCGGGCCGCATTGATATCGATATGACTAAAGAGCCTCTCGGCACCGACTCAAAAGGCCAACCTGTCTTCTTAAAAGACATCTGGCCTTCAGAGTCAGAAGTCGAAGAGCTCACTAGCAAGAATGTGACAACGAAAGAATTCGCAAATAGCTACTCGAGCGTCTTCGATGGCGACGATCAATGGCGCGCTCTACCGATGAGCGGTGGCGAAAGATACTCGTGGGGTGATGAATCGACATACATCAAACGCCCGCCATTCCTCGATCCAGAATTTACGCTCGATCCATCGAAACCTCAAAAAGTCCAGGCAGCGCGTGTTCTCGGTGTGTTCGGTGACTTCATCACTACAGACCACATCTCTCCAGCAGGTTCGATTGGTGCTTCAACTCCAGCCGGCCAGTACCTGACTTCTCTTGGAATTAAAAAAGAAGACTTCAACTCGTATGGTGCTCGTCGCGGAAATCACGAAGTGATGATGCGGGGAACTTTCGCCAATGTTCGCTTGAGAAACAAAATGGTTTCGCGCGAAGGCGGGTTTACACGCCATTGGCCATCCGGCGACGAAACGACGATCTATGATGCGGCTATCAAGGACAAAGCGGCTGGCATCTCTTTGGTTATTCTCGCCGGT
>DATLHP010000312.1:0-6437 GCA_035539835.1 Bdellovibrionales bacterium | reverse complement strand
CAAGGGTGCGCAAGACATCATTGTCGACAAAGTTTTCAACAATCCGGATCTTCGTGAGACCGTTCGCAAGAACTTCTTCGAGCAAGGCAAAGTCGTTTCGAAGAAAGCAAAAGGCTTCAAAGCTCATTCGAAGTTCGAGATGTACGCCGATTTCTCGGATTCGGTGAAGGCATTGCAAGAGCCGAAAGCTTCTCATCGCTACTTGGCAATGCGCCGTGGTTGGAATGAAGAAGAACTCACCGTCACTATCGAAGGTGACGAAGCATATCTCATCAAGACATTCGAGAACTTCGCTTGCTCGAATCCTTCATCGCAAGCTGCGGAGTTCTTGAAAAACTGCGCAAAAGTCGCGTTGTCGGTTCATGTGTATCCATCGATTTCGAACGAAGTTCATCGCATTCTTAAAGAGAAAGCGGATGATCACGCGATCGCCGTTTTCGCAGAAAACGTTCGTCGTCTACTTTTGGCGTCGCCTTTCGGTGCGCGTTGCGTTCTCGGTATCGATCCGGGCTTGCGCACGGGCTGCAAAGTCGCGTTGATCGATAAGCAGGGTAATTTCATTTCGCACACGATCCTCCAAATTCTCGGGGAAGGTGCTGAAGCGAAAGCGAAAACGCTCTTCGGCGAGGTTCTGAAGCAAATCACGATCGAAGCGATCGCGGTTGGTAACGGAACGGGTGGCCGTGAGGCGGAAACGTTCATTCGCAAGGTTCTCAAAGAACTTGGCGCGACTGTTCCGGTGATCCTCGTCAGCGAATCGGGAGCTTCAGTTTACTCGGCGAGCGATGTCGCTCGCGAAGAATTCCCTGATCTCGATTTGACGGTTCGTGGAGCGATTTCGATCGCTCGTCGCTTGCAAGATCCATTGGCTGAACTTGTCAAAGTTGATCCGAAGAGCATTGGCGTTGGTCAGTACCAACATGATGTTTCGCAAACGCATTTGAAGAAGTCGCTTGAGCAGGTCGTTGAGAGCTGCGTGAACGGTGTTGGCGTTGATTTGAACACAGCATCTGTTTCGCTCTTGAGCTATGTTGCAGGGATTGGTCCCGCACTGGCGAAAAACATCTTCGAACATCGAAAAGCGAACGGACTCTTTCAAGGGCGCGATGATCTTTTGAAGATCCC
Source organism: Bdellovibrionales bacterium (assembly GCA_035539835.1). Classification (GTDB taxonomy): domain Bacteria; phylum Bdellovibrionota; class Bdellovibrionia; order Bdellovibrionales; family JAMPXM01; genus DATLHP01. Next base: position 5,312 of record DATLHP010000312.1, on the reverse strand, counting down.
GCGTTTCTCATCAAAAGTTTACGAACAGTGTGCAGGCTTCTTGCGTATCGCTGGTGGAAAACAGTTGTTGGATCAAACGGGAATTCACCCTGAGCGCTACACGGCGGTTCGCGATATGGCGGGCGAGCTTGGTGTGCCGGTTTCTCAGCTGATCGGCGATGGTGCGAAGAAGCTCGTCGAACTTCGTACGAAGTGGGCTCAGCTCGTTGGCGAATTCACATTCGACGACATCATTCGCGAACTCGAAAAACCAGGACGTGATCCGCGCGATCCGTTCAAGGCGTTCTCGTTTCGCGATGATATTTCTGAAGTGAAAGATCTCAAAGAGGGCATGATCTGTCCGGGTATCGTAACGAACGTTACGAACTTTGGTGCGTTCGTCGATATCGGCGTTCACCAAGATGGCCTTGTGCACATTTCGGTTCTTTCGCACAAGTTCGTCGATGATCCACGCAAAGTCGTGAACCCAGGCGATCAAGTCACTGTGAAGGTGATGAAGGTCGATACCGACAAGAATCAAATTTCGTTGTCGATGCTTCTTGATGAAAAGCCTGAGCGCGCTCCGCGTGCCGAAGCCGAGCAAGGGGCGCCTCGCGAGAAGCGTCCGCGAGCTCCTCGCGGTGAGAAGCGTGCGCCGCGTCCGCCAGATGGCGCTCGTGCAGCTGCGCGCCCTCCGGGTTCGCCTCCGCCAGAAGGTGGTCCTCGTCCTCGCACCGAAGGTGTGCGTGCTGATGGCCCAAGAGGTCCTCGTCCAGGCGGACCGGGCGGTCCTCGTGGACCTCGTTCGGATGGACCTCGTGGTGAATTCGGAAGTGGTGATCGTCCAATCGGCGATCGCGCTCAACACTCTCCGAAGCCAGGTGGATTCAACAAGGCTGGCGGATCGCCGTTCAACAACGCGTTCGCAGCACTCTTGCAAGCCGATCCGAAGCAGAATCAGCAGAAGAAGTAATTTTGTTTACTGCGTGCAAGCGCAGATTCCGCGAACTCGTCATGTGACGAGTTCGCTCGCCTTGTCGAGTGCTTCGCGGTCAGGACTCATTTGAATATTGACCGGTTCAGGCCGCGCAGTTATCCAAGTGGTTTTCTGAAGGGAGCTCAATGGAAAAACTTAAGGCAACAACTGCTTTTTACTACGTTCAAAATATGGATAGAGCTGTAAAGTTCTATACAGAAACTTTGGGCTTTCCGTTGAAAGTCAGGTTCGAAGACCATTGGGCTGAAGTCGATGCGGGATCAATTTCGATTGGTCTCCATCCTACCGAGGACGGCGCCGCAGTTACGGGAGATGGCGGAGCGACCGTTTCATTTGCCGTTAACAACCTGGATGCTCTCGCGGAAACATTGAAAGCTAAAGGAGCTTCCGTCGGTGACATTCGTTCCCCGGCTCGAGGGAAGTTTCTAATGGCTAAAGATTCAGAAGGTAACTATCTGCACTTCATCGAGTTCGCCGAAAAGTGGAAAAAAGAAGAGAACTATCGAGCCGGTGTTTAAACCCTAATCCCATGATCCGGACTCGTTCAGAAAGTCGTTCAGAGATGATCGCCTTTTTTGGGAACACCTTCCCCACGGGAGGTGTTTTGCCATTTCCGGAAAAGTATTTCGTTCTGGGCGTTACCTGCGGAGTAGCGCATCCGTAATCTGAACGAAACCTTGCCCGCCTTCTTTGTCTGCGACATAGGCAGGTTTGTTTTTGATGCGGGTGATGAAGTTTTGGATGTTTGCGACGGCGAATGAGTTTTTGAAGAATGCAAACATTGGCTCGTCGTTGGGTGAGTCACCGCTGAAGGCGAATGTTTCATTCGTTTTATTGAGATCGAGGCCGAGTTCGCGTTGCGCGTACTCTTTGCACATCGAAAGTTTGTCGTAAGCTCCGAACCAGCCATTGACGTGAATCGAACTGACTTTTGCTTGAGCGCCGTGTTTTTCAAAAATTGAAACGATCTTGTCGACGTCTTTTTCTTGGAGTGGGTCGACGTCTTCGCAGAAGTCGACAGCGAGATCCATCAAGCGTGAAAATTGATCACTCGCAATCGCGCAGCCGGGAACTTCTTTGAGCACTTCGGTGCGAATGACTTCGAGTTTTTTTCGATTGGCGAGTTGAGTGGCGTCGTTAAAAACGAAATGACGTTTCATTTTTTTGTCGTGGTAGCGGAAATAAAATCCGCCGTTCTCGCCGACGATTCCGTGAACTGGCCAGAGACGTGCGATCATTTCACACCAACCGGCAGGTCTTCCGGTGACTGGAATGACAGCAATTCCATTTTTCTGTAGACGCCAAAGAGCCTCATACGCGGCTGGACCGAGCTGACCATGGTCGGTGAGCGTGTCGTCGATGTCCGTGAAAAGAAATTGAACTTTGTGTGAATGAAATTCTGAGAGTCGTTTCATCGGTCTAGTGTACGTTCGAAATATGTTGCGTCAAACTTTACACTTGCAACGACCGGCATAAGCCCGCATTTTAATTTTGTCGTCTTCGCTGTTGCGAGTCAGAGAGATTCGCTCAGAGCCAAAAAAGCCAATAAGAAGTCAGACAAGAAAGTTTAGCTAATGGCAAAGAAGTCAGCGTCCGGCGCGGCCGGAACTAAGCTCGTCATCGTCGAGTCCCCGACAAAAGCGAAAACCATTCGGAAATTCTTAGGAAAAGAATACGTCGTCGAATCGTGCATGGGGCACATTCGTGATCTTCCGCAGTCGGCAAAAGACATTCCTGAGAAATACAAAAAGCAGCCTTGGGCTCGCCTCGGTGTGAACGTCGATGAGGACTTCGATCCGATCTATACGATTCCGAAGAACAAGACGAAGGTCATAAAAACCCTTAAAGACAAACTCGAAGACGCCAACGAACTCTATCTCGCGACCGACGAAGACCGCGAAGGGGAAAGCATCAGCTGGCATCTCGTGGAAACGTTGAAACCAAAAGTTCCATTCAAGCGGATGGTCTTCAACGAGATCACGAAGACCGCGATTCTCGACGCGCTTAAAGACACGCGACAAATCGACACGAACCTCGTCAAAGCCCAAGAAGCGCGACGCATTCTCGATCGTCTCGTCGGTTACACGATTTCGCCGCTTTTGTGGACGAAGGTTGCCTTCGGTCTTTCGGCAGGCCGTGTTCAATCAGTAGCTGTTCGTTTGATCGTCGAACGCGAACATGAGCGCCTTCGCTTCAAGAAATCGGTTTACTGGGGCGTTGAAACTGACAACGAAAAGGACACGGTGAAGTTCGCATCGCGCCTTCTTTCTTATGAAGGAAAGCGAATCGCGACGGGTCGTGATTTCGATGAAACCACCGGCCAACTTTTGAAAGACAAAGCGGGCGAGGTGCTCCATCTCGATGAAAAGAAAGCTGGCTCAGTAAAGCAAGCGATCACGAGCCAAGCATGGAAAGTTATCGAAGCCGAAGAGAAACCGGTTTCGCGAAAGCCGCCAGCACCATTCATTACTTCGACTCTTCAGCAGGAAGCCAACCGCAAGCTTGGATTATCGGCTCGTGAGGCGATGCAGGTAGCACAAAACCTGTACGAACACGGTTACATCACTTACATGAGAACGGATTCGACATTCTTGTCGACTCAGGCTCTTGATGCCGCTCGCGCGAGAATCAAAGTTCTTTACGGAAAAGACTATCTGCCAGAAGCGCCACGCACTTACGAGGGTAAGAAAGCGAAAGGTGCGCAAGAGGCCCACGAAGCAATTCGTCCTTCGGGCACAGAATGGCCAACTCCAGAAGAAACGGGCTTGAGCGGAATGCCGCTCAGACTTTACGAACTGATTTGGAAGCGTACGATGGCCAGCCAAATGGTGAACAGCCGTCAGAAGCAAGTATCGGTTCGATTCGAAGTCGGCGCCGCAGTTTTTGCGACGAGCGGTATGACGATCGAGTTTCCAGGTTTCCTGCGTGCTTACGTTGAAGGAAGTGACGACGAAAACGCGGCTCTCGACGAGAAAGAAGTTCGTCTTCCAGATCTCAAAGTCGGCGATAGCGTTAAGTGTACGGCTGTGCGCGACATGGAACACGAGACGAAGCCGCCTGCACGCTTCACTGAAGCGAGTCTCGTTCAGACGATGGAAAAAGAAGGCATCGGTCGTCCATCGACTTATGCATCGATTATCGGAACGATCATCGATCGTGGTTACGTTAAGAAGATGGGCAACGCCCTTGCTCCGACGTTCACTGCCATGGTCGTTGGAAAACTTTTGAAGAACCATCTTCCGCAGTACGTGGATCTTGGCTTCACCAGCGAAATGGAAAAAGCGCTTGATGATATCGCCGACGGCGATCTCGATCATTTGAGCTATTTAAAGTCGGTCTATTTTGGTGAACAGGGCTTGAAGAAACAAGTCGAGCGCCAAGAAAAGAAAATCGACCCCGATGAAGCGCGCGGAATCAAACTCGATGGTCTGAAAGATCTAAGTTTCCGAGTGGGCCGTTACGGCGCCTATGTTTGCAGACCCAATGGCGAAGAGGGCGAATCGTGTGCTTCGATTCCTGAAGCGCAAGCTCCGGCCGACATTACGGCAGAAATCGCAAACAAACTCATCGATCAAAAGATCAACGGAAGCGATGCTCTAGGAAAAGATCCGAAGTCAGGTGAGCCGATCTACGTTCTCACGGGTCGCTATGGACCGTATGTTCAGTTGGGTGATGCGACTGATGAGAACGCAAAGCCAAAACGTGTTTCATTGCCAGCAGGTATGGAGCCTGAAACAGTGACGATCGCGACAGCGCTCCAGCTTCTCGAGCTTCCGAAGACGCTCGGCAGTCATCCAGGAACGGGAAAAGAAATCAAAGCGGGTCTCGGTCGTTTTGGTCCTTACATCGTTCATGATGGTGACTTCCGCTCGATTCCGAAAACAGACAACTTGTTCACGATCGATCTTGCTCGAGCACTCGAAATTTATTCGAAGCCTAAAGCCGGTCGCGGTCGCGCAGCTCCGATCAAAGAGCTCGGAAAAGTTGATGGCACTGGCGACGCAGTTTCGGTGTTCAGCGGAAAGTACGGCCCGTACATCAAGTGCGGAAAAACGAATGTGTCATTGCCTGAAGACATGAAACCCGAAGCAGTAACGATGGAGATCGCACTCGATCTCATCACTGCGAAGACGGGCGAACGTCCGAATGGAGTAGCAACCGAAGAGGCGCCAGCAAAGGGCAAAACTCCGAAAGCGAAGAAGAAGAAGGAAAAATCTGCAGACACCGATGTCAAATCGGCCGACAGCGGGAAGGCTTCTTCGAAAGCTAAGGCGGCGAAATCCGGGGCGAAATCGCAAGACTCAGCGGGTGCGCCAGCGAAGGCTGTGGCAAAGGC
>DATLHP010000311.1:0-2258 GCA_035539835.1 Bdellovibrionales bacterium | reverse complement strand
CTCCCGATGGTAGCAATCGCGCGTTAAACGCGCTGTTGCTACCATCGGGAGCGGCGCACCTTCCGGAGGAATGATGATTGAACGTGAGGTTTATGATCCAGCTCATGAGGGAGATCTCGAGGCTGTTCGCGCTTGGCTTCAGAAGAATCCTGGAGAACTCAATAGTGAGATCTCTGATGGGTATTCGCTTCTTCACATCGCGAGTGCTTTCGGGCACGAAACGATGGTCGCATTTCTTCTCGGGCGACATGCGCTCGTCAATCTGAATGCTAACAATCAATCTGAAGCGACGCCGCTTCACTTGGCTGTCGCGTATCGCGAAGAAGATGTCGCCAATCGCATCACGCAAATGCTCGTGGCCAATGGCGCCGAACTCAACGCGAAGCAAAGAGGCGGGCAGACGGCGCTTCATCACGCTGTGGGTCGTGGGTCCGAACTGTTGACCGAGACTTTGATCCTTGCCGGCGGCGACCCATTTATCAAAGACGATCAAGGTCGGGCTGCCACGGATGTGGCCAAACAGGGCGAGTATTCGGCAGAACCCCTTCTGCAGTTACTAAAGAAAGCGCACAGTTTGACTCAAGCCGCACGCTGATTCAGAATTTTTGGATGCAGAGGACCGCAGCGTAGCGAGGACTCTGCCAACGAAGGGCAGAGCCCGGAGTGCAACTAACAGTGTCTCAATGTGTATGCGGATCCAAAATCGATTTCTCTTCTTGTTGTGAACCCTTTATCAAAGGCAAGGCGAAGCCACCGACAGCCGAGGCGTTGATGCGTTCGCGTTACGCGGCTTTCACCGTCGCCGACATCGATTACATCGAGAGCACGACGGACCCGGCAATGCGCCAAAGCTTCGATCGCGATGGCACTCTTGAATGGGCGAAGAATTCGGACTGGAGAGGTCTCGAAATCGTTTCGACTGAAAAAGGCCAAGCCGGAGACACTGCTGGCGAAGTCGAATTCATTGCGAAGTACAAATACCAAGACGTTGAACGCGCCCATCATGAGCGCAGTGACTTCAAAAAGCGCGACGGGCAGTGGTTCTTTGTCGATGGAAAACTCGTGCAAGCTCCAGTACGCAACGAGAACAAAATCGGTCGCAATGATCCATGCACTTGCGGCAGCGGCAAAAAATATAAAAAGTGCTGCGGAACTGCGGCGTAGTATCTGCCCCGGAAATAAAAGGAGAGTTTTATGAAGGCCGTCCTCTTAGCGATTTCGGTTCTGATCTCTTCAACGCAAGCTTTCGCTCTCGATCGAATCATCTCGACGAGCGGGACGTGCACAAAATCTGTCGTGCCTGATCGCGGTTCGATCACTGTCGTAGCCAATGTTCAAGACATGGATCTCAACAAAGCATCAAAGCGCGCAACTGAAGCTTACGAAAAAATGAAAGCGGCAGTGCAAAAGCTCGGTCTCAAAGACGTCGAAATCAAGACAACGGAATACGATCTCTCTGAAGTTCGCGAGTGGGAAAAAGAGCGCTCGGTGTTCAAGGGCTTCCGCGCGCGCATGGGTCTCGGTGTAGAAACGAGCGAAATCAATCGCCTTGGCGAAGTGATTGCACTTGCTGCAAAACAAGGTTTGCGCGAAGTAGGGCAGCTTCAGACTTTCATGTCTGACAAAAAGTCGGCAGAAGAGCGCGAATCCTGCCTTGAAGACGCGATCGGAAACGCTCGCAGCAAAGCCTCTCGCATGGCGAAGGCAGCAAACGGAAAAGTCGGAAAAGTCATCGCAATGGTTGAATCAGGTACGATGATGCCGCCCCCGGTTCTTCGCATGGCGAAGGCTGAAATGATGGCTGCCGATGCTCCAGCAGGTGCGTCTGTTGATCCGGGCACACAGAAGCTCGCCGTCTCAGTCGACGTTACATTCTCACTCGAATGAAGCCAGCGATCGACACGGTCGTCTTTGATCTCGGCGGGGTTCTGATCGATTGGAACCCTCGCTATCTCTATCGAAAACTTTTTAAAGACGAAGCTCTTATGGAAGAGTTTCTCGCCAACGTTTGCAATTCCACATGGAATGAAAAGCACGATGCTGGCCAAGCGTTCGCAAAAGGCTGTGCTGATCTCATCGCTCTTCATCCGCAACATGCAGCAGTGATTCGCGCCTACTTCGATCGTTGGCCTGAGATGCTTGGTGGCGCTATCAACGGAACAGTCAGTATTCTCGAGAAACTCCGCGAGAGTGACCGTTACAAACTGCTCGCGCTTTCAAATTGGTCAAACGAAACTTTTCCATTCGCACTCGAGAGA
>DATLHP010000310.1:0-10796 GCA_035539835.1 Bdellovibrionales bacterium | reverse complement strand
CATTCAATTCGATGTTGGCCGACCTCAGTCGCTCGCGAGATGAACTCGAGAAGATCAACCGCGATCTCGAACAAAAGGTTAAAGATCGCACTCGTCGCCTTGAAGAAACGAACTTAGCTGTTAAAAAAGCTCAAGAGTCTCTTTTGCAATCCACTCGCATGGCGACCGTCGGTGAAGTCGCCGGCCGAGCTGCGCATGAAGTTTTGAACCCTCTCACGAGCATCGTCACCCGGCTTGAGAAGGTTCGTTCGCGCATTCAAGTCGGCGCCGTTCAAGAGGTTGCTCTTGTACGAGAGATCGTAAAAAGCTGGGATGATGATGTCCATACAGGTGGCCTGGAAAAACTGATCGAGTCTTGGAAAGCTCCAAGCTCTATCTCTGAGGGTCAATCTCTTCTTCAAGAGGATATTTCAAATATCAGGCATGTCGAAAACTCGGTTTCAGGAGAGCTTCAGGCTCTTTTGACAGATATGGATTTCCTGCTGAAGGAAAGTCAGCGCATCAATAAAATTGTCCAAAACATGCGCGAGCTCACGTTGATCAAAGGCGATCAACAAGAGCTCTCTGCCCGTGTTCTTTTGCAAGAAGCGAACAAAATCATGTTCGACTTTGCCGAGCATCATAAGGTTGAGATCGTTGAGGACTTCAAAGCTTCTGATGATTTTGTCTCAGTGGACCGCGATGAGTTCTTACAGGTCATTACGAATCTTTTGCGTAATTCGATTCATGCTATTGGTGGAATACGTCGCAACGATCCGTCCCACATCGGGCGCATCACCGTCGCTACATTCATGAATGATGATCATCTGACCATCGACATTTCAGACAATGGTGTCGGTATTCCTGAACAGTATCGAGACAAGCTTTTCGAAGTTCAGTTCACGACGAAACCAAAAGACGAAGGTACCGGTCTTGGTCTTTCGATTTCTCGTCGTTTCGTCCGTGCCTTTGGCGGCGACATGGAGCTCCTCCAGTCAGCTCCGGGTAAAGGGTGCACTTTCCGAATTCAATTGCCATTAGTTCAAGGTTCGCTTGAAGAGAGGTCTGCGGGATGACAGCAGTCAAAAAACTACCACTGAACACGACGACGCAACCACGTCGCAACTCACTGGAGTTGCCTGCATGGAATCAACGTATTCTCGTCGTCGAAGACGAACCCGGAATTGCATCGGCTTATGCCGAAATTCTGAAGTCGTCGACTCGCGATGTGGCGACACCATTGCGCTCGAGCCGTATCCGCTCTGCAGCGATCGCTATGGAGCCACGTCCTGAAACGGAATTGCAATCGGTCAATAAAGAAAATTTCGAAGTCACTATCACTCACAACGCTGAGCAGGCCTTGGCTGAAGTAAAACGTTCTGTTGCTGAAGGCAGACCTTTTACAATGGGCTTCTTTGACGTTCTTTTAGGTCAAGGGATGGACGGCATCGAGCTCGTGAAACACGTCCACGAAATCGATTCCAATATGTATGCGGTTTTTGTGACGGCTTATAGCGATCGCGGCGTCGACTCTATTCAATCTTTTTTGGGTGGCGACACCGTCAGCCGCTGGGACTATTTGAATAAACCGTTCAGTCAGGGCGAGATCTTACAGAAGGCTCGTAACGGCGTCGCGCTTTGGAATCTGCAACAAGAAAAGCATCTCACCGACGAATATACAGCCACCTTGCAGCGCCAGCTCTTTGAGTCCGAGCGATCAGCGACGATGGCGACTGTCGCGCGCGGGATTGGTCACGAATTCAGAAACATTCTGACGATGATTATCGGGAAGGCCGAGCTTTCCAATTTATTGACCACGCCGGAACAGCTCAAAGAAAGCATCAAAATTATTCTTACAGCTGCGCACCGGGCTTCCGATGTCTTGCGACGATTCAATTACCTTCATAATCCGCAAGAGCAAAAGGTTGAAAAGAAAATCATGCTCGCCGCGAAGCCTATCGAAGAAGCGATGATTCTAATGAATCACCAACTTCGCGACCAGGCCGTGCGCATTTGCTGGATTCGAAAGAAGCCGTGCGTGATTGAGGGAAATCAAACGGCATTGATGCAGGTTTTCGTGAACCTCCTTGTCAACTCTATGCATGCGATGGGTAAGTCGGGACAAATCGATATTAGTGTCACGGATATCGGAAAGAACGTAGAAATCCGCTTCCGCGATTTCGGACCCGGCATCGATCCGAACATTCTGCATCGAGTGACAGATGCATTCTTTACCACCAAAGGTGAGCAAGGAACCGGTCTCGGGCTCGCCATTACAAAAGAGATCATTGAAGAGGAACATGGCGGACAGCTAAAGATCGCCAATCACGAAGTGAAAGGTCTCGAAGTAGTTATCACTCTTCCGGCAATCGTCGGTCGAGCTGAGAGCGAGGGCACAGATGACAAACTTGGATAAGGTTTTAGATTTACCTCATCATGTTTCGATCATGGTGATCGAAGACGATGCGATGGTAAGAGCTATCGTCGTCGAATATTTGCAGACGTTTGGATTCACGAGAATCTCGGCTCCTGACTCTAGTTCAGAGGCCGTGGTGTCGTTGCTCGACGAAAAACTATCGTACGATCTCGTTCTTTCTGACTGGCAGATGCCTCAAGTGAATGGGCTCGAGGTTTTGCGTCTTTGTAAAAAGCTCGCGCATAGAAGAGCAACAAAGTTCATTATGATTACAAGTCAGGTCCCAGAAGAGAAAGACAAGATCGCAAAGGCGAGAGCTGAAGGTGTCGACGGCTACATTTTGAAACCGTTTAAAGGAAAGCTCTTACGTTCAAAAATCTGGGAAGTGCTTGGTTGGAGAAATGCGAGCGTTGCTTAGTCTTCTTTGTCTATCATTCATCTCCCTGTTGTCATCGCAAGCCAGTGCTGACTCGCTGAGTATTCCAATCAACGCGAGTTATGTTGACTCGGCAACGGCCGTCGTGAATTCGACGACATCAGATGCCCACCCTCCCCTTCAAGTCAAAGACTGGGATATCGACATCGTTGCGCCCTTTAGGTCGAGTCCATTTTCCGTTGGCGATGGCAGTGACGGCGCATTCAAGCCGTCGACCTACTTGAATTTTCATGACGGCGTTTACGCAAACGACAATATCATTCGCATCAATACCGACGATCATCCGGAACTCAATGTCACAGAGTTTGATTTGCAGAGCCCCTGGAAGATCATTCCCACAGGCTCGAAACCTCTCATTATCAAAAGTCTTTCAACGGTCATCATCGAAGGTGATATCGATTGTTCTGGTGAAACCGGTGAAGATGTTGATGTGTCATCTGTAACGGTCAGTGGCGGAATCGGCCGTTGCGGCGGAAGCAATGGCGGTAACGGCGGATCATCGACAGTGAGCGCCACGTCGGGATCAAAGCCTTCGACAAATGCATTTGCAGCGGGCGGTGGTGCCGGCGCTTCACAAGGTGATGGCGACGGCGGCGGCGGTGGCGCCGGAATGGATGCGACAACGGCTCCTAATAGTGGCGCCGACGGCGGTATCGTTGGTGGCGGCGGTGGTTCAGCCGGCATTAGCGACGATGATTCAGAATTCGCAACTGTTGGTGGCGGAGCCGGCGGCGGCGGTGGCGCAGCATTCACTGATGCTTCCGATGCGCCCGCGCATTCGAGTGGCGCTGGCGGCGGTGCTGGTGGCGGATCAATCTATATATACTCCGTAGGCGACATTCTTGTTGATGGACTAGTGACTACAGATGGTGGTGATGGTGGCGTCAGCGCTGGCGCGGGACGAGGTGGCGGCGGTGGCGGCGGCGCTGGCGGGTCAATCCTCATGTTTTCTGGTGACGACATCGTCATCAATGGAACGATCACGGCACAACGTGGCTCAGGCGGTATTTCGACGGGCGGTGATGGCGGTGACGGTGGCGATGGAAGAACTTGGGTGATCGATAAAAACAGTTTGCCGACTCTGAATGGCGCGCTCGACCCGCTCGGCCTTCTTTCGACTTGGGGTTCAGTCACCTACAGAACAGGCGCTTTTAGAATCGTATCAAAAACATTGGATCTTGAGAGTTCAAAGCCACTTTTGACGAGTGCCGACGTCGAATCAACCGTCTCTGGAACAAGCACGGTGTCAGTGGAAATTGCGAGTGCTGATTCCCCGTTCACAGCGAGCTCCGCCAACTGGGTATCTGCTTCAAGCCTCTTAAAGAAAGAGATCAAACGTTATGTTCGCATTCGCGTAACGATTAATAACGACAGCGAGACGACTCCGGCGCGAGCTTCAAAAGTAACCTTAAGCTGGACGCCCTATGAACAATCTGAATTCGAGTTCTCATCGTGCGGAGTCGTTACGACGTCTCCCCCATCAAATGGACCGGGAAACCTGATCGCCATCGCTCTCATGTTAATGCCAATGATCGTTGCCTTGCAGCTGCGCAGAAGAAAATCGGCTTACCAGCCAATGCCAAGATAGAAACCTAAAGTCGTCGACTTCAAACTCTGACCTGACCCCTCAAAATTTTCATAAGCTGCTTGCGGACCGATGGAATAGCGATTTCTCGTCTCGCCGCCAAACGGTACTGTCCAACTAAGAAGAGCCCTTCCGCCGTTGATAGCCGAACCCAAGCGAAGATCAAGACCGACATCGAAATTTCCAACACCAAGGCCCGTCGAATACCGAGTCGACAAACCGTAAAGCAATCGACTCTCAAGTTCAGCGGCCTCGCCGTCCTTACGTTTTAAAATCGGAAGACTTTCTGCGCCGACCCCGAGTGACCACGATGAAACACGAGGTCGATAAGACGCCATGAGCTGATATCTCAACTCTGTGACATCATTTTGCCGTGTGAATTCACCTTTTGGCTTCCAGGTGACTTGTTCGAAAGATCCCGCTAGTTCAACGCGCCCGCTTTTCTCTGATGGCAAATAAATCTCTGCCATCATCGAGAGAGGAATAAACCCAGCGAATGTTCCAATTGTTTCTTTTTCGTTCTGAGTACGAGATTGTCGATACTTCGGAACGAGTCCAACACGAAGATGTTGTCGCTTCATTCGTTCGCCAAAAGACGGTTCTTCTTTTACGGATTCTTCCTCGGTTTCCGGGACCTGAGCGACTGCTGCCGGCGGCTTTTCATCCGAAAGTGGTTCAACCACAGGTTCAGCCGGAAGAGTTTCGGCAACTGCCTTTTTCTCTTCGATCAGCTTTCGTGGTTTTGGCGCAGCTTTCACGCTGATCGTATCCGCCGGACTGAAAGGACCTAGCTCTTCTCCACGCCCCGCGGCCACTCGCCAAAAATATTTTCTTTCTCTGGCGGCCCGCCATTTATACTTGGGCTCCGTGACTTTTTCGGTAACCAAGGGCTCTGCAAAATCCGGGGTCGCAGATATTTCAATCAAATAGTATTCGGCATCCACGACAGGCTTCCAGCTAAAGAGCGCCATTGCGGCTGATTCTGCACGTGCTTCCGGAACAAAATACTTGAACCAGAGTTGGGCGCCTCGTTCCGGTTTTGGTTCTTCGTCTTCTGTGGCTGGTTCGCGAATTTCAGTAGGATTCAGTTGCGGTGCTTCGAGATTTACTGGAACAACACTGAATACACCAGGAACCGTTGTCGGGAGCTCTGTTCCTATTTCATCAAATGGTTTGATCCGCCAATAAAACGTTCCGGCATTTCTGAAAACTTGCTGAGTACGTGGAGCTTCAGTGTCCATCGTGGTTTCGATTTCTTGGAAGTCCGAACGTCGACTCACCTCAACGCGATACTTCGCGATTTGTTCAACGGGCTGCCAAGCAAAAACGACTTCATCTCCGGTGCGCACTCGATCGCGCATCCGCGGGTTGAAAATTCGAATCGATGGGTTCACAAAAACTTCGATTTCGAGCGTCTCAGAAACTCGATTGCCATCTTCGAGCCACAACAGAGATCTTCCGCTACCAAGTTCGACGTTCGTGCTCTTGTTGCCTGCCGCTGTTTTTGATTGAACTGACTTTTGCGGGGCAAGAACTTTCAATTCTTTTGCGTCACCCTCCCAATCGACAGGTACCGTCGCAGGAAGGCGATTGACGTAAATTCTTCGAGGTATCGCACTGGACCAATGAAAGTCGTCCGTTTTCTTTTTTCGTTCCTCAACAACACCATCTCGCAAAAGGAGCTTTTCGCCGCTTTCAAAAGTCGTTTTGCCGTTGGAATTCTCGACGTCGACACTTCCTTTTTCTACATCGAGATGAAGACGGCCATCTTCGAGGCTCGAAAGCATCACGCTCGAGCCTGGAGCTGCCGTCATTTGAAGGGTATCTGTGATGACTTCAATGGATTTTGTCGCATTCCGAGTTCGACTTGAACCTTTGGCGAAGCGAATCTTGAATCCACCCTGAACTTCACTGCTTGGCTCGAGAACCACAAGTGTATCTTGATCGAGATCAAGGCGTGTATCGCCGAGACTCAAGAGTGCTGAGCTTCCAGAGAGCGTAAGAACAGAGTCGTATTCGTAGAGCGTGTCTGACGATTGAGCTTCGTCCCAAATCAGAGTGTGTGCACCACGGCGTTGCACGACGTTCTTCTTTGTAACCATGACGCCGATTTCTTTTTGCGAATGCGCAGCACGCGTCGTCAGCGACGACGCATCGAGATTGGTCAGCAGAACACCGACCTCTAAAAAAAGGAGCAACACCGCTCCGACAATGAGGAAACGATCCACAAGTACTTATCGGTAGTTAGCTCGCGTCTTCGAACCAAAACGGAACGAAACCGGTCTATCGACGAGACGAAAAATGAAATCTTCGATTATCTCGAAGTGAGAAGTGAATCATTTCTAGAAGATCATTGAGATCACTCAGATTTCTGCGTCTCAAATTGCGAACAATGGCTTAACCCGGGCTTAGCGTGCTGTCTCGACCAAAGGGCTGGATACTATTAATACGAATAACCCGAATCCGGTACGTTTGTAGGGAGGTTATAGTGGCCCATCCCGGGCTGCAGGGGCCAATGGCGCTCAAGACCACCCTTTGGGTCGCCACCTCTGCCTTCATTTTATCCGGCTGTCTCTCTGGGGGCGGCGGCGGTAGTTCTCCAACAGAACCACCGGTTGTAAAAGCATGCTCTGCAACGCAGACGCATTCGATCACTCCATCGAAAATTCGCGATGGCCGTTTGCTATATTTTAAAAACGAATCTTTGGCTCTCCTCGACGATCCTGGTTTCTACGTCACCGAGATCGAACTCTCCATCGACGTTGAATCCAACAATGCCGCTTCGACGCCATCGACAAGTGCGCTTTCGAAACCTGTTGCGACGAAGACGTCGAATAAAACGACATCAAGCACAGCACAAAATCTCTCGCAAAAAACAGCACTTCAATATTGGCTTGAATGGTGGATGTGTATTCTTAGCGGCAAAAAGAATTGCGGAGTCGAGCCACCAAAATCTGGCACGCCAACTCCGACTCCAACGCCGACCCCTACACCTTCACCGACTCCGACAGAAAGTCCAACGGCCACGCCGTCGCCATCTCCATCGGCCACACCTTCGCCGACGCCAGAGCCGACAGCGACACCATCTCCGTCGCCAACCGCAAGCCCGACGCCTCCTCCAGTGTATGAACACACGCACAAACCTGCGCGTTATGCGAAGCCAGCTGATTACGTTGGTCTGAGCCTGAATGGAGTTCAGCTCAGCGAGACTTTCGGAGCACTTGTTCTTCGTGATAAATCACGAGTCTACCGCCTTCAAAAAATGAGTGTGAACGGATCTGACTCTGTTCGCGCAGCTCTGGGTTCAATTCGTCGCAACAAAGGTGAAGCGCGTATCTTGCTGCTCGGCAAGAATCTCAAAGTCACGGGCGCGACGCTGAATATTACCGGATACAACCTCGCCGATTGTGAAGAACCGACTCCAACGCCGACCCCAGTCCCGGTAGCACCAAAAACCCGCCTGATCTCTGCAACGCCGAACGCGGCATTGACGAACTCGACGATCATGCAATTTGATTTCGATGCAGATCAAGCCAATGTGAACTTCCTATGTTCACTAGATTCAGGAGACTATGCGACGTGCACGTCTCCGATCATTTATTCGGATCTCGGCAACGGCGCGCATTCATTCCGTCTTAAGGCATCCAACGAATACGGTCTTGAAAGCGACATCGTTAGCTATGCTTGGGCTGTCGATACAGAAGCACCATCGGTCACTATCGATGAAGTTCCATCGCCACGGAACTCTGCCTCACTCTCAGTGAGTTTTAACGCAGACGACGCAAGCTCTTTCGTCTGCTCGCTCGATGGCGGAGATGATTACCCATGCGCCTCACCGCTCGAGATTCTGGGGCTTTTCGAAGGCGATCATTCACTCGAAGTCACAGCGATTGATTCGCTCGGAAACCACGGCGCGCCGGCTCGAGTTGAATGGCAAATCGATCTCACTGCGCCAGTGACTGAAATTATTGAATCTCAACCGAGCGAAAGTCCAAGCGCTCTGAATTCACGTCGAATTCTCTTTAAGGCGAATGAAAGCTCGCGTTTTGAATGCGCACTTGACTCGTCTTCTTTTGCTCCATGTTCATCACCTGCTGAACTCAGCTCACTCGGTGAAGGATGGCACCGACTCGATATTCGTGCGACCGACTCGGCCGGAAACATCGGTCTCGCCGCATCTTCAACATGGGTTAACGACTATACGAATCCTATGCTCGATATTTCTTCGATTCTTCCTGCAGCAGGTAATACGAATGCCGCAGGCTATGAATTGCATTTCGCCGCAAATGAACCAGCTACCTATCTTTGCTCATTTGACCAAGGCGAAGAAATGTCATGCGAGAGCCCACTCAAAGGAAACTTCGGACTCGAAGGCGCTCACAGAATCGCAGTCACTGCGGTCGATAAGGCTGGATTGCGATCTGACGCCCAGGCGATCGATTGGATTGTCGACTCGACGGCTGCCGAAATCAGTTTCGATTCAATTCTTCCATCGGCATCAGAACACTTGAATTCGTCTTCGATCGAAGCTCGTGTCTATGCCATTGAGCCTGTCACACTCAAGGTTTCATTGGATAATGGAAGCTTCAAAGCCTTCACTGGTTCTTTCAAATTCACAGGTCTCTCTGAAGGCTTGCATACAGTCGTCGTAAAAGGCATCGATGCTTACGGAAACGCAGTCAACACTCTCAGCCACAGCTTCACTGTCGACCTGACTCCTCCTGTACTTCAGCTCAATGCTGAAACCACTGGCCTGACAAACACGACAGTGAATTCATTCACACTCACCGCAAATGAGTTGGCGACATTTGAATGCAATCTCGATGGCGCTGGATACTCGGCGTGTGAAAGCACAGCAATGTATTCGGGACTTGCTGACGGCGCACATTCATTCACTGCACGCGCGACTGACCTTGCTGGAAACACCAGTATCGTCCAAACAGCGACATGGACGGTGGATACTGCTCCACCGACAACTGCTGTTTCTTCAAGCCAAGTCACTTACAACAGCTTCTCGTTCACATTCTCTAGCAGCGAAACAAACTCGACATTCGTTTGTTCGTTTGACGGCGCAGCCGAGACAGCCTGTTTGTCTCCGTACACTCAAGCCGGTCTCGCAACTGGATCGCATAGTCTGATTGTTTTCGCGATCGATGCCGCCGGCAACCGCAGCCCTGTCGGAGCGCAGATCGCTGTTCTCGTTCAAGAACCACTCAACACGACACTCAACAATCCAGGCGTCATTCTGACAAATCAAACGTCGATGACATTCTCGTTCTCGTCAAATCAACCAACCGCAACGTTTTTGTGCTCAATCGATGGCGGCGCATATTCAGCCTGCGTATCTCCAAAAACTTACTCTAGTCTCGCCAACGGCTCGCACACATTCAGCGTGAGAGCACAAAGCTCAGACGGGACGATCGATCCAAACCCTCAATCCCATACGTGGTCGATCGACACGGTTTCGCCGGTCATTCTCACTGCGTCTTTGACCGCAACGACAACAACGATCTCGGTGGTCTGGACAACCGATACACCGGCAACTGCGCAAGTAAAGTGGGGCCCGGGTACGACGTTGACGTTCACAACACCTGAAACCAGCTATGCAACATCACATTCAATTGTTCTGAACGGATTGAATCCGAACACAGTCTATTCAATCCAAGTCACAGGCCACGACGCCGCGGGCAACACTTACACCGGCGCCAAACAACAAATCCGAACACGATTTTAGATCGGCTTACGGCGTGAGGATGCGTCGAGTTTTGCGTCGACCAAAGCCTTCGTGAAAGATTGAAAGCCGCGAACTTGCAGCTTTAAGAGATCGAGGGTTTTTCCGTCGAGAAGGATGCCGTTTTTCAAGTTGCTCCAAGCATCGAACAAGAAAACACGCTCTGGATAAATGAATGCGTTTCTGAATCCGAAAACGCCTTGCAGGTGCTCGACGGGGCGAAGGCCGCCGAAACGTCCGCCAAGACCAACCAAACAAAACGGTCTGAACTCAAACGTATCCGGATATTTCCAGTGATCGATGAAGTATTTTAAGACGCCTGGGTATGACCCGTTGTATTCAGGTACGACGACGATAATTCCTTCGGACGCTTGAATCAGTTCAATCGCAGCTTTCATTTTCGGCGGAACAGAGTCGCCATACTTACCGGTCGAGTCTGCGTAATCGAGGTCACAGAGATCGATAAGGCCGATTTCTTCGCCGGTTTCGCGATAGAGTTCTTGAACGATCTTCGCCAACTGCAGCGAACGAGAACCTGGTCGATTCGTTCCTGAGATGACGTACTTCATTCATTACTCCCGACTTATGCTTTCTTTTTCAGATGCAGATCGATTTTCTTCTTCATGCGATCAAACTCTTTGCTTGAAAC
>DATLHP010000309.1:0-5113 GCA_035539835.1 Bdellovibrionales bacterium | reverse complement strand
AGATAAGAGCCGCAGTCGAAGCCAAAAATACAGTCGCAATCAAGATAGAGAAGCGCATTTTCAATCCTGTTTGTTTTTAAGAGCTGCTTCAATCGCTTTACGAATGAGAGAAGCTGGGATTTCTTTTTTCAAATTTTCGATCGACACACGTCGCCCGGTCTTCTTTGCGAGAGCTGCCGACTTCTTCATGCTGACGAAAATGTCATGATGAGTGACCGATCCTCTGAAACTAAATTTTTTCGGAGCCACTTTCGCACGCTGAACTTTTCCCGGAAGAATCCAATGTCCTTGTAAGAAAGGCGCGTAATCGTTTTCGACTAAAAGAACCGATTTCTTTTTGATATCGACGACAGGCTCCCAAATCCAGATTTCGCGTTCGCGACGAGGTCGTTTGAGTGGAATGGCTGAGACTTGTCCTTCTTTGCGAGCAATGCACGACTTTGTCCACGGACACAACATGCAAGCGGGATTCGCCGGAGTGCAAACGGTTGCACCGAGTTCCATCATAGCTTGGTTCAAATCAGACGGGCTGTCGACTTGTGCCAAACGGTCAGAGATCGCCTGAAGCCCATTTCGATTCGGAGTTTTCCACCACTCTGAGCGAATTCCGTGACGCCGACTGAGAACTCGAATCACATTTCCATCGAGAACACCGACGCGCTCTCCGAACGCCTGGCTAGAAACCGCTCGCGCGGTGTAAGCACCAAAACCAGGTAGCTCTTCAAGAAGCTCGGCCGTTTTTGGAAAACCAGATTTAACCAGGGTCTGCGCTGAGCGATGAAGATTTCTGGCGCGAGAATAGTAGCCAAGACCGGCCCAGTTTTCGAGTACGTCTCCGAGAGGTGATTCGGCGAGGCTCTTCACATTTGGAAAGCGTTTCATAAAGCGTTCATAGAAAGGCACAACCGCAGCCACAGTCGTTTGTTGCAGCATGATTTCGGAGATCCAGATGCGATATGGATCACGATTCATTCGCCACGGAAGTTCGCGCTTTGAGCGTGAATACCACTCGAGAAGGGCTGTTTGATCTTTCTTGATTTCAGTTGGTGACATGAGGGCCCAAGAATAACTGGGCCCTCATGTGAATGCCATTCCTAAAGCGACGAATTCGCTCAGCGCGGCGTCGGAGAAGGCGAAGGTGATGGAGACGGTGACGGTGAAGGCGACGGTGAAGGCGATGGGCTCGGACTAGGCGACGGCGTTGGCGATGGGCTTGGTCCTGGTTTCACGTTGTTGACGGCGAGCAGAACGATGGGCTTCTGCGACGTGTTTCCATAGCCCATGGTCGTATTCATTTTTGCTCCTGCAGTGAGACCGGTATTAAACACTCTGCAGGTCGCACGACTTCGAGTCGTAAAGGCTGTTTCATCAGGTTTGTCTGGCAGAATTTCCCATTCGCAGTCGTCGTCTGCTTCGACAAACTTGCGATCAAGCTTCATTGTGAATGTCGAGCCATCTGGTACCGGCACGTCACTGACAACGGTTCGCAAAACGTAGTGTCGATCTGGTTCGCTTGGATCCGGGTCGGCGACTTCGAGTGTTTCGATTTGGGCAGTGATCTCGCGTCCCCAATTCCAATTGAGTCCGTCGATTTCATCGAAAAAGTTTTCGTCTTGGTCGGCGCCGTCTCGGCGAATGACGAAGCAGAGCTGTGGCTTGGTGGTTCCGCATGTCGCCTTGAATGGTCGAATTTCAATGGTGTGGACGCCGGGCTCGCGAATGTCGTCACCGGTTTGATCGCCGGTAGGATTGTCATTGCCGCCACTTGAATCATTGTTATTGTCGTCGTCATCCGAACAGCCGGCAGCGAATGCCACGCTGAGCGCCAACGCGCCAAGGGTCAATTTTTTTGCAAGTTGCATAAAGCGCCTCCAAATTGATTAGCAGGTGCGAACCTAATCAACATCCGAGTGGCAAGCTCTCTCAGCATGATGAAGTTTGCGATTAAATCGCTTCACTTATGGGTAACCCGGAGACAAGATGAGCCTATTCACGCCTCGAAAGGTGACACTGTGTCTATCGAGTACAAGCCTCTCTCTGGACGAGAGTTCCCACGTTTTTCCGGAATCAAAACATTCTTCCGTCTACCGGTTGTGCCGATCGATGCGGATTATGATGTCGGAATTCTTGGTGTGCCATTTGACGGCGGTGTGAGCTATCGCCCGGGTGCTCGATTTGCCCCGACGAAGATTCGAGAAGTTTCGTCACTGGGCCGTGTGTTTCACATGGGTCGCATGGAGAGCTTCATTCAGAAGATCAAAGTCGCAGACATCGGTGATTGTCCGACAGTGCCAATCAGTCTCGAAAAAACTTACGAGCGCATCGAAGAATTCTTCGGCAAAATTCTCGCACAAAACAAGCGCACAATCGCCGTTGGCGGCGATCACTCGACGACACTTCCGATCTTGCGCCAAATGCGTAAGAAGCACGGCAAGCCGCTTGCGTTCGTTCATTTCGACGCTCATCTCGATACATACCCGCCAGCATGGGACATGGATTTCCATCACGGATCTTTTGCTCGTCACGCCGTCGAAGAGGGCCTTGTCGATCCGAAGCGCTATCACATGATCGGAATTCGCGGACCTCTGACGGGCGCTGACGATCTCGACTTCGTTAAAAAGCACGGAGTTACCGTGCACACGATGGACGAGATTCGCGACGGTGGAGTGAAGAAGCTCGTGCAGTCGTTACCAGATTTTGGCGATCATCCAACGTACATTTCATACGATGTTGATTGTCTTGATCCGTCTTGTGCGCCGGGAACGGGAACGCCAGTGCCAGGGGGCCTTACGACGTATGAGGTTCAGCAGATTCTGCGTGGACTGAAGATGCGCAATCTCGTCGGAGCAGACATCGTCGAAGTTTCTCCGCCATTCGATGTCTCGGATATCACGGCCCTTGCGGGCCTCGATGCCATGTTTGAATTCTTAGGACTCTACGCTCAGCAAGCAAAGTGAGCGTCGTCGACTATCTGACGGCGCCACCTTTGGGAGCGGCTTTGCCCGGATCACCTTTACGGCCATCAATCACGGGCGTATCCGCGACTGGTCCAACGATTTTCTTAAGATGATTCTCGTAGCAGACAGCTAAGTCTTTATCGTTCGTCGCATATCTGCCGCAATAATCGAGAGCCGTTTCAGCAGCAGTTTGAACTTTTGCATCTGGAAGCTGTCTCATGTCGCGAAGTACGAGATTTGAACAGTTTTTTGAAGCCGTTGCGCTGTTCGCTTGTTCGCAGATCTTCTTCATTTTCATGAAGCTGTCTTTGTATTCAGAAACTTTCTTTGTGCATGACTTCGGCTGTTGGCCGGCCGCCGAGCAGAGATCCGAATAAAAGCTCATGCGCTCTGGTGATTGCGCAAATGCCGAGAGGCCACAGAGCGTGATGAGTGCAAAAACAAAACGCATAAAAACTCCTGAAACCGAAAGCAGGCTTCATTCACAGGATCTCAGATCATATTGGTGCTGCGCAATCGGACGCGATTTTGGTCGAGGTCTGGTTCACTGAATCGCGACTTTTTCGCGCCTGGCTGTCGGCCATCGGTTGCTGTCTCGCGCGTTACTGACTGAGTCTTGCCGCTGCGATTTTTTGAGGAAGTATTTTTTGTAGCACTCTGAAGTCTCAGAGGCCTTTGCTTCGGACTCAGTCGTGTGTTTCTTGCAAGGTTGCACGCCAAGGCGCTTTGCTGCGAAGGCATAGCAGCCATGGCGGCGGTAAGGATCTTGATTGCCAGTATGATTCTCACAAATCGAACTCGTCAGACCGAAGGCACCGAGATTTTTGATTTCTGGTTCAGTGGCTTTGACGCAAAGATCGTAGGCTTGTTTTTCGGCCGCAGGATTCGGCTGCCCTAAACGAACGACAGAATCGTTCGTCGAACGTACGACCGTCTTCCCACCAGCGCCGACTGTCGCGACTTTGCAGAGCGAAGTCATATATTCCAACGTGTGAGTTGGCGGCCCTGCATAGGCAGTCAGAGCGAACAGCGACGATGCGAAAACAGCCAGCTTCAAGAGCATGCAAACACCTCTTGTTACTATTGAACCAGAGTCTGCGCTTTCTTGAAAGCGGCAGGTAATGCTGACAGGTCTTCGCCGGCACCCTGAGCAAAGTCTGGACGTCCGCCGCCTTTGCCCTTCAGCTCTTGCGCGACTTCGCTCAAAATTTTTCCCGCGCTCAAAGTCTTGGTTAGATCTTGTGAGACACGAACGACGATCGGATGTTTGCCTTCGCCTTTTCCGACGAGAACGACAACTCCGGTTTTCAGCTTGTCTTTGATCTTTTCAGAGATTTCGCTCAAGAGCTCGCGATCCTCAAGGTCGACTGCAGCTGTGACGATGCGAGAGCCGGATCCGAAGGCGTGACCGCCTTTGATCAATGCTTCGATGTCGATGCTCGAACCTTTAAGTGCTTTGATTTCTTTCTCGAGCGACTTGATCGTCATCTTCGAATGCTCGATCCAGTCGACGACCGAAGCGACTTTCGAACCATCTGGGCTCATGTATGAAGTCCAGCTCTCTTGGTAACCAGCCGACGAACGAGCATGTTGGTTTTCATGCGTGTTCTTGAGCATGTACTCAAACGCCGTATCGCCTGTGAGTGCTTCCATGCGGCGAACGCCGGCAGCGACGCTGCTATCGCTCACGATTTTGAACAAGCGAATCATCGCCGTGTTCGTAACGTGAGTTCCGCCGCAGAGCTCGGTCGAGAAATCGCCCATCTTGATGACGCGAACTTTGTCGCCATACTTTTCACCGAAGAGTGCGAGCGCTCCAGCTTGGATTGCCGCCTGGTGTTCCATGACGTCGGTGTTGACCTCAGTCTGTGCCGAGATTTCGTCATTCACGAGCTTTTCGATGCGAATGATTTCTTCTTCAGTCACCGGCTTGTTGTGAGTATAGTCGAAACGCAGGCGATCTGGATCGACGAGCGATCCGGCTTGCGTGACGTGAGTGCCGAGAACTTTTCTCAATGCCGCATGAAGAAGGTGAGTCGCCGAGTGGTTCGCCGCCGTAGCGCGCCGTTTTGAATAGGTGACCTGCAAGCTGACCGCATCTCCGACTTTCAAAGTACCATCGAACACTCGAACGTGATGAAGAAGAACGTCGTTTA
>DATLHP010000308.1:0-3087 GCA_035539835.1 Bdellovibrionales bacterium | reverse complement strand
CACCTGTGATTGCGGCTGTGCGAGTGCCGCCATCAGCTTGAATGACGTCGCAATCGACAGTGATTTGTCTTTCGCCCAGAAGCTTGAGATCGACTCCGGCGCGCAGGCTGCGGGCGACGAGACGAGAGATCTCTTGCGTGCGTCCGCCAGAAGCTGTTTTTTCGCGATTCATTCGAGTGTGTGTTGAGCGTGGAAGCATTCCGTACTCGGCTGTGACCCAGCCTTTGTCGCTTCCTTGCAACCACTTCGGAATGGTCGAATCAACGGTCGCTGTGCAGAGAACTTGTGTCGCACCCATTTCGATGAGTGCGCTGCCTTCTGCGTAGCGCGTGATGTTCGGAGTGATCTTGATTTTTCTTAGTTCGTCGAATTTTCGACCATCGATCCTTGTTGCCATGCCGTGGAATTTACGGGGGCAGTCGATGGGTTGGCAAAGGATTCTTTGTATTTGACGATTCCGTCGTACAGGCTCTTTGCGAGAACCGACTGATACGATGCCGTCGCAAGGCGAGGGCCCTCTACGGGGCTGCTCAAGAACCCCAATTCGACTAGAACCGAGGGAACTTCGACAAACGAGACGACTCGAAACGGGGCCTGCCTAATCGCGCGACTTCCGGTGTCGTGTCCATAGCCTGACTTCTTCCAAGTCTCGTACAAGATCTTGCTGAATTCGCCGCTCGATCGAATGCGCTCACCTCGCTTGAGATCATCGATGATGAGACGGATATCTGTTTCGGCAGAAAGTTTGTCTGATTTTTTATCTGCGATGTCGTTGTGAGCGACTTCTTCGTTTTCTTGGCTGGCCAAGAACATTGAGTCTTCATCGGCAGGTAACTGGTTCTGAAAATAGAATTCTTTTCCGTGCGCGCGTTTGTCTGTCGATGAATTCAAGTGAATGCTGACGAGAATATCGGCTTTGATTTGTTTTGCGATCTGAGTGCGGCGATCGAGTGACACCGTTTCATCTTTTTCGCGTGTCAGAGAAACTTGGAAGTCTTTGTTGGCGCGCAAGAGTTCGGCGAGTTGAAGCGCGACCTTCAGAGCAATCTCTGATTCTCTCAAGTTTCCTCTGACAGCTCCGCGATCGATTCCGCCGTGGCCGGGATCAATCAAGACATGAAGCGCGTGGGCTGGAGATACAGCAAAGCATGCGAAAACAAACGATAAGAAAGCTCTAACGATCATTCTTTGATTTTAAGTGGGCTGTCGGTTCTTGCGGAGGCTAGAAAAAAATGGCGGCCAGGTTTGAACGGGGGGACCTGGCCGCCGAGGGGGGGATGTCGTTCTTAAGAGCAACCGAAGTGCCATCGCCCTTCGCACTTCAGCTCGAATAAAGTCGAGTCGGGAATTGAAGCGTGCCCGGTCTTGTCACTTCGGGCGTTAGACACTGCCGAAAACGGATACTGTCTAACTTTGGAATCTTCGATTTAGCCGCAGGGCAGAACTGTCTAGTGTTTGGTGACCACGGTTTTGTCTCGGTACCTAAAGCGTCAACTCTTTAGACACCCGAAAAAAATCTTCGTATCGGATTGATACCGAACATTAACAATCTAGCGCTAGGTCCCGATACTAGTCTTGTAGACCTGAGTCGAGGGAGGACCTCATGAACAAAAGTTTGATTCTCGCTAGCTTGATCATCTTTGGAACACACTCTGCTTTCGCTGAGGAATTCGACCTTGGCGTTGAGTCCGACATGGCTTTTGCTGATTCTGAATCCGCGCTCGCCGCTGAAGAAGAAGCTGCTCGTCGCGCTCAAGAAGAGAAAGCACGCGCCACACAAGAAAAAGAGATCGCTGATCGCGAGACGGCGAAAGCTCGTCAACTTGAAGCGACAGCGAAAGCAAAGATGGCTGAGTGGGCGAAAGAAGAAAAGGCGAGACAAGCGGAATACAAAGCGGCCGAGAAGCGCAAGCTCGCCGCACTTGAGAAGATCAGAGTTCTCGAAAACCAAATGTCTGCACGCGAAGCTGAGTTGAAAGCATTGACTGATCTTGCTGATCAAACAGTGGCAGAGCGCGATAAGTACGAAGCAGCCATTGAAAAGACGAATGACCGCATCAATCAAATCGAAATCAGAATGCGCCAGCAGACTGAGCGCCGCAAAGCCGCTGAGGCTGACAAGACTCGTCTTGCCGCAAACCTCAAGCAGCGTCGCGCTCACATGAAGGCACTCGCTCGTCGCCCAGCAAGCCGCGACGGAAAAGCGGTTGGCGCAAAACGCGTTCGCGCTCAACAACCGATGCGTGCACAGGGCGATAAGTCGACCGCGACTCAGTGATCGATCGCATCTCTGATCGATGACCTACCAAGAAGTTTTGCGACAAATAGAGGACGATCGGGATATTCCCGGTCGTCCTGAACGTTTTGAGGAGTTCAAAGAGCTTCTCGATCTTTATTCGCGTGAACAGGGCTGCGTTCTTCCAAAACAGACTTTCTTAATCGCTGGTACGAACGGCAAGGGTTCGGTTGCGAAAACTCTCGAGACATTGCTTTTGCGTGTTCATCGAGGTGTCGGTCTTTTTACTTCTCCGCACATCGTCGATACCGTTGAGCGTATTCGCAGCTATGAAAAAGATCTTTCGCACGATGAATTCATCGAAGTGTTTAAGCTCATAGAGCCTTATCGCCGCAAGATGGGTTTGAGTCGCTTCGAGACCTTCACGTTGATGATGTTTGAGGCATTTTTTGGAGGCCGGGTTCGTCCACGCGTGGAATGTGCAGTCATTGAAGTCGGAGTCGGCGGAAGGCTTGATCCGACCAACGCCATTCCGCACTCGATCTCTGTTGTGACATCGATTGGACGAGATCACGAAGCGGTTCTCGGAAATTCGTTGGCGAGTATTGGCCAAGAAAAGTTTGGTATCGTCTCTCGCGGAAACATCGTCGTATGCGGTCGTCTGCCGGCTGAAGCAGCTCAAGCAAAAATGACGGCGAGTTCGATCGCGGGTGTTCGTGTTTTCGATGCGCGAATATTTTCGTCTCATATTGAGAGATCAGAGCTTGATCCCGTGTGGGTGATTGAGTCGCCGTGGGGACAGGCTCCATTGGCTCTAAAAGGCCCTAGGGCGATCGAGAATACCTCGATCG
>DATLHP010000307.1:0-3639 GCA_035539835.1 Bdellovibrionales bacterium | reverse complement strand
GGGTTTGCAATCATGACCGTGAGACCCGTCGTGCATGTGCCTGATGTCTTCATGGATCTGCTGATCGTCTGTCCGTCCACTGGTTGTTGAACAACGAGTGACGGAAGGGCTGCCTTGGCTGTCATTGGCAATGCTAACAAGCTGAAGGCTGCTGCTAGGAAATTCGTCTTCATTGGGACCTCGATAATTGTTGCAAGTTCTAGTTTAGCCAACCATATTAAAATAGTTTATGGCCTCATCAACATAGCGACTTGTTTAGGATATTCGTATCGAGTGAGGATGCTTTAAAAACCTTCATCCGGTCTCAAAAAAAGACGGTCGTTAGATATGAACTAATTCGATTTCCAAACAATGAAACGAAAGTCGGAGTTCAGTTTATCTCGATGCATTTATTAAGCGCGTTTGAGTTTTTTCAGAGCAGCGGAAAGTTCTGAAACTTTCTTTTGTTGCGCGACATCTTCCATCCATTTTTCGTGATGGGAAAGCGATCGCGTGACGGTATCGAGCACTTGTACTCGAGCGTAGGCCTTCGAATCTGCCGGAATCAAATTCCACGGCACCTTTTTTTTGCTTGTACGCTCGAGAAGGTCGTCAGTGGCTTTGACGTATTGAGGCCATTTGTGATGGGCCTCAATATCGTCGCTGGTCAGTTTCCATTGTTTATAAGGATCTTTGAGGCGATCTTCGAACCGTTTGAGTTGCTCTTTCGAATGTATGGCCAAGAAGATTTTCACAACGTCGATACCATCGCGAATCAGAAGGGATTCGAATTCATTGATCTCGTCGTAGGCCGCATTCCAGAGTTTCTTCGGTGTGAGCTTTTCAACTCTCTCAACAAGCACGCGACCATACCAGCTTCGGTCAAAGATCGTGATCGTGCCGGGGGCGGGAAGGTTCTTCCAGAAACGATAGAGATAAGGCTGTCCAATTTCATCGTCGGTTGGTGGCCCGATCGGATGTACTCGTAAGCCCCGTGGATCGAGTGCTTCTGTCAGGCGGCGAATGACGCCACCTTTGCCAGCGGCATCAAAACCTTCGAAAACAATAATGGCCCGTTTTTTCGAATGCCAGATCCCTTGCTGAATTCGCAGCATCTTCAACTGAAGCAGCTTCAATGCCTTTTGCTCGACATCTTCATCGATTTCAGGAAAACGTTTGATCGCCAATAGAGACGAAAGGGCTTTCTTCTTCATCCCAACGATCTAAACACGAAGAAGAGAAATTTAGAACTTAAAGCCGACACCGCCGTAGAAGGCGATAAAGCTAGTTGTGACACTCTCGGCAGGTGGGAAATAAGCGTACTCACCATTCACCATGATGTACATCGAATCGCTCAAGAAATAGTTCAAGCCACCACCAAGAAGAAGCGCAGTGGTCATCGAGATATTGTCTTCGATCAACGCATCCGACGATTTCGTCAGAGGGTAGTGAAGACTGAGGCCGGCCATGACAAATGGTTGAATCGTGCTATCCATGAAGCGGTATTTCACCAGCAAATCGCCGTTGAAATACATGATTTCTGTTTTGTTGTCGTCTGCTTTGACGTTGAACTGCTCGACACCCGCTCTTCCGAGAAGAGACAAGTTGCCAAGAACAGGGAAGTCACCGAAGCCTTTGAGCGCAAATCCATTTCCAGTCATCGAAACGGAATCATTGCTGCCTTCGAATGTGACTTTCTGGGACGCCATATTCATTCCAAGAAGCACGCCGTATGTTGCGGCGTCAGTAGTAGAGCCTTGTGACGAAGTGTCTTCAGATTCATCGCGCGAAGATTTCTTTGCCGTTGTTTTCGTTATTTCGACGAGGGTTCCATCGACGACGGCTTTACCTTTGAGAACTGTGCCGACCGCTTTTTGCCCTTTGGCCTTTTTGATTTCAATGATCGCTCTGCGTTTGTCGCCGACCATGACGATGTAACGTTTGTTGATCACTGAGTTGGCTGAATCGCCTTCGAGATCGACCAGAACTTGCGAGCCTTTTACCTGAATAACTCGGGCAGCAAATCCAGATTGCGCAAAGAACATGAGTCCGATGAAGAAAGCCAAAGCTGAAGAGCGCATGGGACCTCCGCTCTCTATGGTATGAAAAGCGAGCCCAAGTCGCTACAACTACTCGACAAAACAGTGTTAGGCGAGCCGTTGGTCTTGGCTTGAAATCAGTGCTCTGAATGCCCTGATAAAATCGACGTCAATTGAACGAAGAAAAGCGCAAATTCACGACTCATATGATCGTAGAGTTTTGCGTTGCGAGAGGCAGCGAGCCCATCAAATTCAACTGAACATTTCAAAAATCCGCTCTCAGTGGCAGCGCGAGCCATGAATGTCGGCTCATTCACTTCGCGCGATTCTCCAATGATGCCGTCGTTATTCGAAAGAGCGCAGGTGAGTGACTTTAAGCTGTCATCGCCACCTTGCGCTTCGTAGTGACACGAACTGATTTCACCATCACTCGAAACAGTCGGTAAAACTGTGAGCTGATCGACTTCGCCGAGAAGAGCTTTTGGAAACTGAATGATCGAGCAGAGGTCGTGATAGGCCTGCGCATTGGCTTTCGCGCGCTCTTTTCCGTTGGTATCGAAATCATCGCGATCCGATGACTTGTAAACGGAGCATGCTGAGAAAATTGTAAGAGAGGCGATTAGAATCAGTTTACGCATGCACTCAGTGTGAGTGGGAGCGCTGAAAATCAAAAGCCCAGCACGTTTCCGGCTGGGCTTTCTCTATCTCTTTGTCTATGCGACAAAATTAGAACGGGATTTCTTCTGAAGAGTCGAAGCTGGGCTCTGGACCGAAATCCTGTGCTCCGAAGTCGTCTCCGCCGCGCGACTGGCTGTGATCAGCCGAACGCTCGCCAGCTGCACCCAAGAATTGAACGGTGTTAGCGACGATTTCAGTCGAGTATTTTTTCTGACCTTGTTGGTCTTCCCATGAACGAGTTTGCAAACGACCTTCAACGTAGACCTGGCGGCCTTTAGAAAGGTGTTTTCCGCAGATTTCTGCGAGACGGCCCCAAACGACGATACGGTGCCATTCAGTGCGCTCTTGCTTCTGGCCTTCTTTGTCGACCCAGTTTTCGCTGGTAGCGACGCTAAGGCGTGTGACAGTGCCGCCGTTACCGATCGTGCGAACTTCTGGATCAGTTCCCAAACGACCAACGATGATGACCTTATTCACTCCTGCCATGTTTCCTCCTAGCCCGGCATATGAGCCGCAGCCAAAAAATGTGTGTGCTTAAAAACTATGAACCTTTGTCCCAAAGGTCCAGAAGCTGGTCAATGAACAAGGCCCGAAGTGGCTCTTGATGCTGATTTATTGAGCAGTGATTTCAGGAAAAGTCATGCCCGGCTTCATAGCCGCTTTGAAAGCGAATCTCGTGCCTTGTGGCGTTTCGCGTTTTCCTTTGAGAAGGCCGAAAACGATTCCGAATCTCGAACCGTAAGCTGCCATGAATTCGCGCTTCACAAGAAGGTCGACGTTGAGATCGTAGCCGCCGATGACCGGAGTAACGCCGGCGTTTTCGCGCCGGAAGCTCAAAACGACTTGTCCATTCACTTTGCCGGAAAGCGGGTCACCCGTTCCGCCAAAGCTGAGTTGCGTGATGTTGAGGTTGCCTTCGCTCATCGCCGCATCGAGCTTGGTC
>DATLHP010000306.1:0-6004 GCA_035539835.1 Bdellovibrionales bacterium | reverse complement strand
CTTCTGATATATAAATTAATTGTATTTAGTTACCTTCTCTGGGGGAGGTAAAACATCTGACCTTCTATGCGCGATGTTTTTGGCTTCGGTCATACGGATCTGGGCGATGCATCGTCTGTCCATCCATGAGAGCGTTGCCTCAATTGCATCCATGCAATTGACGGGGGAAGTCTTAGAGCGGTTTGTTTTTTGGGTTTAGGACTGTTGGAATTGTATTTTTTTGCTCTTAGGCTGTCGCCCGATCGGCCACGATGGCCGAGCGGAAAACATCTCATGGACGGAAAATCTACGCGCCATAAAGATTGGACTGATCGCAGACGAGAGCCTGAAACAAGTAAAAAGCCGTATTACTTGAACAAGCGATCGCTGATGAGGCTGCGGACGCCGGCGGCATCGAGTTCGCGAGCGCGTGCTTCGTCGTTGACTGTCCATGCGGCGACTGGAACTCCCCGAGCTTCGTAACATTCGAGAACTCTTGGAGTGAGATCACGTGCATCCTGGTGTAACAGGTGCGGCCTCGCTAAGAATGCGAACCAACCTCTCCGCAAATAGATCGCATTGTCTTTTTCTTTTTCGCCGCTAATAAGAAGGGCTCGTGGGATTTCAGGGGCGAGCTTCGATACTCTTCGCAGAGCGAATGGATTGAAGCTTGAGAACAATACTCGATTCGCCGCACCTGTTTTTCGAACGACTTCAATCACAGCACGCTCAAGACCACTCTTTTCAAAGAGCTCCGTTGATTTGAGTTCTATGTTCACCATCTTTGGCGATTTTGAATCGTTCAAAAGCTCTTCGAGAAGTGGCGCGCCCGTGCGTTGGCGTAACTCTTCGGCCGTGAGCTGTGCGACCAGATCGCCACTGCCACCGCCCAAGCGCTTTAGATCCGTGTCGTGAAAGATCACGACTTTGCCGTCTTTTGAAATCTGCACATCACATTCGACCATCTCGGCGCCATTCTCTTTTGCAAGACGAAAAGCCGCGAGAGTGTTTTCTTGAATGTCCGTTGACGGACGATATCCTCGGTGCGCTTGCCGTTTTGGAAACTTCAATCCACCCATTGGCCACGGCAGTGTCTGCCAATAGAAGACGTAGACCGCAAACCAGAAGACACCTGCGATCGCCAATCCCCACGGTAAGATGGCAACGGCCGCATGAATTCCGTGGCTATCGCTAACGACACCCATCAATACGCGCGAAATTCCATCCCCTAGAACGTGAATCAAAAAAACTGTCAGCGCCATGCCGGTGGCACGAAACTCGGGGCGAACATAACCCAGCAGAGCTGCATCCAGCGGGCTCATTCCCAAAAACAACGCCACATCAAGGAAGAACAGTGCGATCGCGAACGTTTTGAAATCGCGAAGTGTCAGTGCATAGATGAAAAGCGGAACACTGATCAACATCGAATAAAAACAAACTTTCAAAAAACCGTTTCCAGATTTTTTTTCGATTCGATCTGCCCACCAACCGCCGATGCCGGTTCCGACAAATCCACCGACGACGGTGATACCGCCAAAAACCAGGTTTCCGTGAGCGAGCGTCACGCCTTCGAAGTAGCGAACGATGTATGTTGGAATCCAAAATGCGAGACCACCGACAACGAAGGTGTACGCAGAATAGCCGAGCACGGTGAGCATGAAGCCACCGTTCTTAAACAGACTCTTGTATGTCGCAACGACACTCGGCGCTTCGATCTTCGCTGCGCCAAATTCTTCGTCAGTTCCACCGCGCTTTGGATCTTTCAAGAAAAACAAGATGCCGGCGAGAATCACTCCGGGAACGCCGACGATGTAAAATGAATTTTGCCAGCCAACACGAGGCTCAAGCAGTCCACAGAGCACAAAACCCAACGCACTTCCGACCGGAATGGCGCACGCATAGACAGCAAAAATCTTTCCGCGAACGGCGCGCTTGAAATAATCGAGCACAACCGTTGGGGCGATCACCGAGTACCCGGCCTCACCGAAGCCGACAGCGATACGTGCAAACATTTGCCCGGCGAACGAATGCATCATCCCCGTCAATGCGGTTGCCGCACTCCAGACGATAACTCCGCCGGCCATCGAACGTGACCGATTGCCACGATCTCCCAGATAGCCAAAAAGCGGAGAGATCAAGGTATAGGCAAAGATGAAGCCCGATCCTAGAAGACCAAGCTGTGTGTCAGTGAACCCCAGATCACGCTGAATTGCCGGCGCCAAGGCAGCAAAGATATTTCGATCGATATAGTTGAGAATATTGAGCCCGGTGAGAGCAAATAAGGCGATCCAACGAGAGCGTGAATTCACCGAAACTCCTTCTGATCCTAACAGTGTCTTTAGGTGCAATATAACCAGCTTAATGACGATGAAAAGCGTGTCAAATCAAATGCTTATCAACTCGACCTCAGTGAAAGAAAAGTATTCTGAGCACCGCAGTCCATCTTGTGATTAAACGAAATTAATGCGAACGTTGTTTGGCTTGTGAAGGGACTTTGCAACTCGCGACAATGAACGACCATCTTAGACCGTATCTGATAAATGCCCGCGCCCGAATTATTAAGACATCTGTGTTCTTGATTGTTCAGTCGATCTTTTGGGTCCTTGCCCCGTGGCCGCTCAAATTTTTCTTCGACGCCGTCACCTATTCTCCGAACTTCCGCTGGCTCGCTGATGCTCAAAACCGCCTCGAATTTAGTTCAGGTCAGATGCTGTTGGTTTTTGCGGCCGTCTTCGGCGGCCTTGCGCTTTTCGGAGCGATCATCGCTCGCCTCGAAGAGAGCTCCTCGGCAGTTACAGCATCGACAATTCGAGGCCGCTATCAACATGATCTTCTTGATCGCATTTTGCGCGGAAAACTTTCGTTCTTCGAAAAACACAGCGCTCAAGATCTCGCGGCGCGAGTCTCCGACGACACGCAAGCGATCGAGAGTCTCATTCTCACCGGAACCCAAGCCTGCTTCCGCGCGGTACCGACACTGGCGCTTATCACGATCCTCTTATTTGTTTTAGATGCGCGCATGAGCATCGCCTTTGCACTCGTAGCGGTTCCTTTCGTCGCGGTCTCTGTCGCATACTCTCGCAAGCTCCGCACGCACTTGCGACGCGCGAAAACCGAAAATTATTACTTCCGAGAAGAAGTCGAACGTACGATTTCGCAACTCCCGGCTCTGAAATCACTGTCGCTCGAAGAAGCAGCACTTGATGAACTTGAACTCAGAGTCAATCGTGCCAGCGAACACAAGCTTTCATCCCGCGCAGGTTTCGGATCGCTTCTTGCGTTCAATGAGTTCGCTAAAAACATTTTGCGCGCTGCCGTCGTTATCTGGGGTGGATACGAGATTCTTGCAGGAAAAATGTCGATCGGCACAGTCGTCCTCTTTTTCGCTTATATTGAAATTCTTCCTCAGGCCGTTCTCGATATTGGTCGCTTCTTGTCGGCTCTTCGCTCGACGATCCCTTTGCGTGATCGTTTGAATGCACTGATTTCAACACTCGATGAACAAGAAGAAACCGGCGGAAAGCAAACGACGTCGCCACTTCCATTGCCCGATGCGGGAGTTCTACGTTTTTCAAAAGTGGCATGGCGCGATCTACGGGGCGAATTGACGAGCGAATTCGAACCCGGTGAGTTGATTGCCGTCGTTGGCCCTGCACAGTCTGGCAAGACAAGCCTCGGCCGATTATTGAATCGCCTCGAAGAACCCAAAAAGGGATCGATCGCTGTCGGTCGCACCGATTTAAAGCGTTTCAGCATCTCACTCTTGCGTCAGATGGTGACGTTGATTGAGCGCAATCCGTTTTTCTTGCGCACGTCGATTCGTAATAACCTGCGCTTTAATAGCGGGCTTGAAAGCGATATCGACGATCAACGTTTGAACGAGGCATTGCATGCTGCCGCTGTCGATTTTCTCGGTGACTTGCCCAATCATCTCGATACAGAAATCGGTCCAGGCGCCTATCAGCTGAGCGATGTACAAGCGATCAAACTGCATTTGGCCCAGGCATTTTTGCGAGATGAATCGAAGGTGTTCTATTTCGACGATCCAACGCTCGATCTCGAAACTGAAGATGCAGAGTCTGTATTCGAATCTATTCGTGCCCTCGCCAATCAGGGCGCCATCGTCTTTTGGGTCACGCGCCGACTCGATGAGGCTGGCGAAGCAGATCGTGTCCTATTCTTACAAAAAAACCGACATCCCGTCGTCGATAAGCATGAATCGCTTCTCAGTGTTAACGAAGCCTATAGACGCTTTTTGGGCCTCAAACCTGAGCCAATTCGTCCTGAGCCCGGTGGTGATGGCCACCGCCGCCCGGTCGATGTGGAACATTCTCATTGAAGAGCGAAAGGTTTTGACGAAAGAGTCCGCCTGACGGACAAATTCAACACAGCATGAACAGAATCTACGCTCATAACACTTCGATCTCGGATTGGACGCAATCAACACTGATTTTCGGTGGCCTCTGTCTTTGCGCGCTTCAATTCAGCAGCCTCATGGACACGAGAATTCATTCTTCGGCCCTCGAGGAAGTCAAAGTCGCGCAATACGAAGAGAGCATTGGCGGAGAAGATTCAAATCCGGTTCCGACGTGCGCGCAAGACGACGAGTCCCGCGATCAGAACGACGCTTCAGACAGCGCCTGCAAAACAACTCACTGAATTTTAAGACCGAGAACGAGATCATCGACGCGCATCCGCTTGCGAAGATCGATCAGCGACGGCGAATTATCCGAAAGCTCGGGCGCATTCGTTGTGCCGCTCAAGGCGAAACGCAGCTTCTTCACTGACGGATAGTCCATCTCAACCCAGCCAATGAGTCGACGCTCCTGGCTCATCGCACCTTCGGAACTCAAACCGATTTGTCCGTTCTCGAGCTTCGCACGACCGTGACTCCAGCGAATGCCACCACCAGGCGGCGCATGCGCTTGAAACTCGACATCGTGAAGTGAAATCCAGTCGTTTTGGAACTGATGCTCAAAGAAAAGTGGCGCCATCGCCGTCGCCATGGGCGATGTACGACTGAATTCGAGGACCGGCGACTCGACATCAATCATGACACTACCGGCTTCTGCGAGTTTCGCTTTGAATTCAGCCTTGTCGAAACGAAGCTCCGAACCTTCTGTCTTGTTGATTGTCAGTTCGCTCTTCATTTCAGTGAGGCGACCATCTTGCACCCGAAGGTCACCATTGCCTTTGGCCGATCCGAGCAAACCATTCACCAGTGTCTTTTGCACGGCTGGATCGAGAATCAGCGATTGAATATCGATATGAATCGATCCGTCTTTTACTTTTCGATTGAACTCGAGTTCTGCCCGACCAACAAACTCGCCGTTTTCAACAACGACGTCGTTCAATAAGCCTTTGAAGCGATCGCCTTCAAGATCGACACTCGCCTTCATTGACTGAATCGTCTGCTCGGCCCGAACGTTATGACGTCTGAAAGCTATTCGAGCCCCTTCAAGGTTTCCTTTGAAGTGAGCTTCATCTGGAGATTTCAATTCGATCATGCCACTCAGACGACCAAAATCAGTCATGACGGCATCGCCAGGCTTGGCATTGAGAGTTTCAAGAATCTTAGAAATGCGGACGCGCGTGAGTGTAATCGAAAATGGATCCCAGATGCCGCTGGGGTGCCGTGTGGCACGCGCAACATCGATCTGTGCGCCATCACCCTTCACCCGGCAGTTTTCGAGATTGAGTGGCGCATGATCGAGAATCTGTTGGAACGGGCCTGCTATTCGCGCAGAGCAATCAAACCAAAGAGATTTTGGTTTGAATTCCGGCGGAACGATTCCTGATTTCACGAGAAGCGGAACCATCTCTGACAAAGGAACATCGCGGACATCAAATCGCGCATCCATTTCCAATGTCTGCTTTGGCGCAGGCTTAAACGCGCCGGTCGCGACCAGATGCCCCTCGCTCATGTGCGCTTTGATATCGACATTCGCTCGATCGGGCCAAGCTTCGGCTTTGATCGTGAACGGCGGAAGTTTTTCACCGTAACTGACCTCAGGCGGTACAACGA
>DATLHP010000305.1:0-3560 GCA_035539835.1 Bdellovibrionales bacterium | reverse complement strand
GTGTTTGATTTCTGAATTCGAAGTCCAGTGATGTGACGAGTGCAGACTGCCACTCTGGAGACTCAAGAAGTTTTGAAATCTGAAAGACGCTTGCGATGGAATCCATGTCGCGTGGGATAGAAATATGATCGAGCGTCATCGTGAAAACGAATCGACCGGCATCGCTGACGTCTGCAACGACCTTTCTCAGTTCCATGCGTTCGC
Source organism: Bdellovibrionales bacterium (assembly GCA_035539835.1). Classification (GTDB taxonomy): domain Bacteria; phylum Bdellovibrionota; class Bdellovibrionia; order Bdellovibrionales; family JAMPXM01; genus DATLHP01. Next base: position 3,356 of record DATLHP010000305.1, on the reverse strand, counting down.
TGGCGCGACTCATGATGACCTCGGCCGAGAGTGAGAGATAGACCGACTCGTAACCGAGTTCGCGCAAGAACTGCGCAGTCTCCGGAGGGAAGTTCGATACTGATGTTTGGAGTCCGACAATTCCTAGTTTGAATTTATCGGGAACAAGAAGGCCGTTGCGAGCGACTTTGAATAAAAACTTTCGACCGATTTCTGAAACGATCACGCGTTTGATTCGAACTGGATCTTGGGCGTCTTTCGGAAAGTATTGAATGCCGCGGATCTCGAAAGAATCCCAGATGAAACTGGCGCGAACGACTTTGTGTGTGAACGATCCTGAGATCGGAACCGCCAAAAATGTACGAGCTTGTGCCTCGATTTTTTCGCGAAAATGAATCGTCGAAAGAACGGCGAGCCCTGAAATGAAAAGAAAAAGTGTGAATAGAGGCATGACGAACGTTGCCCACGTCACATCAGGCACGGGCTTCGGAACGCCGAAGAGCGTGATATCTCGATCTCGAATCCTGTGTTCGAAGTCTTTCACGTCCTTTTAATCGGAATTTCGAGGGGTTATCGCAAGGTCCAAGAGGTCAGAATCTCAATGGAATTCCCAAAATGAGATGACTTATCCAAGCGGGCGAGAGCAAAATGAGCTGTTGATGGAAAGCTCTCAAAGCCAGATTTTTTTTCTCAGGACTTTCGCCGAGCTTGGTCAGAGACAGCTCGATCCTGCCTATTCGCTTCTGATCTATGATCGCAAGCTCGACAAGGTGTCGTCGAAGTTTCGTTCTTGGCGCAAGAAGTTCGCACATCAGTACGCAGTAAACGCGGGTGAATCACTCAAAGACATCGCCAAATTTTCTGGCCACGTCGCAAAAATCGCAAAAGTGAGTGATGGAATTCCGGCACGCAAGCTGACCATCATTGCAGTCGGTGGTGGATCGATTGGTGACTTTGCGGGGTTTCTCGCCAGCGTTTACAAACGAGGTGTTGATCTCGTTCATGTGCCGAGCACTTGGCTTGCGGCGATCGATTCAAGTCACGGTGGAAAAACCGCTCTCAATGTCGGCGGAGCTAAAAATCAGATCGGCACGTTTTATCCGGCTTCCAAAGTGATTCTGGTTCGTGAACTTTTATTTGCGCAAGACGATCGCCGTTCGTTCGATGCTCTTGGTGAGCTGGCAAAGATCGCTCTTTTGAGCGGTGGCTCTTTGGTCCGCCGGCTCGAGAAATCACACAAGCATGGCAACGAACTGCTTTGGGACTTTTTGAAAGATGCGATCGCAGCAAAGATGTCTGTGGTTCGTAAAGATCCTCGAGAGAAAACAGGGATTCGTCAAATTTTGAATCTCGGTCACACTCTCGGTCATGCCTTTGAAGCAAAGTACGGATGGCCGCACGGGTTCTCGATATCGCAAGGTTTGTTTTTTACGATCGAGCTCAGTGAGGGCTTTGGTTTATTGAAATCCAACGAAGCAGATCGTGCGATGAGTTTGCTTTCGCATCTTGGCCTGACACCGGTTCGACCGCAGAAGAAGTTTTCGGCATCTGAACTGACGACACTTCTTAGTAAAGACAAAAAATCAGACCGCGCAGCATCAGTCACATTCATTGCGCTTTCAAAAATCGGAAAACCTCAACGTGTTGAAATGCCGATTCGAGATCTCGTCAGTGAAGCCCGCCGACAGGGTTGGGTTCGATGAACGGAATGAAGCCGTTTCATTTCAACGGCGACATTCCGGCGTCGAAGTCGATTCTCAATAGACTTCTGATCATCCAATCCCATTTCCCAGAGCTTCGTATCACCGGTGATTCAAAAGCCGATGATGTGATGAAGATGAAAAATGCGCTCGCGCAGCTTGATCGCGGTGAACCTGCGGATTGTGGAGCGGCCGGAACGACACTTCGATTTGTTGCCTTGCGTGCGTCGCGAATTCCTGGAACGCATCACCTATCAGGAACTTTACGGCTTTTTGAGCGACCACACGAAGAGATCGCGCGCGTACTGAAGCAGCTCGGATGCGAATTGGAATTCGGTCGCCAGCGCATGACGATTCGTGGAAATGGTTGGACACAGCCCGAAGGCGATCTTGTCGTCGATCGTTCGTTGTCGAGCCAGTTTGCGAGTGCAGTGCTTTTGAATGCCTGGAATCTGCCATTCGACCTGCGCATGCAAATGAGTGGTGAGCATTTGTCTGAGAGTTATTTTCGAATGACGACCGAGATTCTTGGCTCGCTCGGCATGGCTCTCAAAATCGATGAATCAACTGCTGTTGTAACTAAGAACTCAGTATTGAAGCGCACTGAATGGAAGGCGGAATCCGACTTGAGTTCGGCATTCGCGGTTGCTTCCGTTGCCATTGCGAGTGGCGGTAGCGCTGAGTTCAGCGAATGGCCCGACGCGAGTTTGCAGCCAGACGCGGTTTTTGTATCCATTCTTCGTCAAATGGGATGTTCGGTCGAAACAGGTGGAGGTCGTCTTCGCTTGTCGGCTCCGGCGAACGGTTTGAGTGCGGTGGATTGCAATCTTCGTGAATGCCCAGATCTTTTTCCAGTTCTAAGCGTTTTATGCGCTGTCGCTGACGGACGTTCGAAACTTCACGGCGCACCTCAACTTGTTCATAAAGAATCCAATCGACTCAAAAAGACATCCGAACTGATTGCTTTGATGGGACGCAAATTCAAAGTTCTGTCTGATGGACTTGAGATCGAAGGCATGAATCAAAGGCCGCTGACGACTTCTGAAGTTTCTTACGACACTGATCATGATCATCGTTTGGCGATGGCTGGTGCAGTCGCGCGAGCCGCTGGATTTCCAATTCGTCTTTCTGAAACGAAAGTCGTTACCAAGAGCTTTCCTGAATTCTGGGATATTGTTGATCGGCTTCCGGAGGTTCGATGAGAACAGCGATCATTGGTCATCGTGGCACCGGTAAGACTTCGCTGCTTGATCGTATCCAGGTGTACTACGCGAAACTCGGGCGTCCGGTCGTCTGCATTGATCTCGATCAAGAGGTTGAAGCGAAATCAGGGCTGACGATTTCTCAGCTTTTCGCAGAGGGCGAAGCAGAATTCAGAAAAGTCGAAAAAGAAGTCTTCACTGAGATCGACAAGAACACGGCGAATGTCTCCCATGAGGTCTTTCTTGCTTGTGGTGGAGGATTTGATCCAGAAGCGATCACCTCTTCGTGGAGAGTGTTTTGGCTCAGACGACCGAGCGATTCTTCTGGCCGCATTTTTCTTGATCGACCTCGTTTGAATCCAGGTCTTTCGCCAATTGACGAATTTCTGGCTCGAGCAGGAACCCGCTCTCAACATTTTGCCGCTCGTGCTGATGAAACCCTGTGGATCGATGAAGGTCTCGAGCAGCCCGATAT
>DATLHP010000304.1:0-15397 GCA_035539835.1 Bdellovibrionales bacterium | reverse complement strand
CGGTGAAGAAGTGGTGATGGGCTGCCAATCAAAATGAGCCTCGAAAGAACCTTAGGCGGAAAACTAACTCGCGCGAGCTGGAACTTCAGGGCTCGCGTTCTTGCGTTTGAAGCCGCCAACACAGAGAAGTGGCTTCTCGGCTTTTGAAAAACTCGCGACAACTTCTTGCGAGCCGCGTGCCCAGCGTTTGTGTTCGACGCGGCCGTCTTCGACCTGAATGTACGGTGTTCCAATTAGCCATGAGCCTGAATTGAAATAGCGTGCTCCATTCGGGAGCTTTGCGTTTCCGGCGTGATGAGTATGGCCGAAGATGACGGCGTCGAAACCACGCTGTGCGAGTTCGCAAGCGGCTTCACGAAACGCTGTGTGTTCGCCTGGAATTCCTTCGTTTGATTTTTTCCAGAAGTACTTTGATTTGAATTTTTCGAACGCGATCCATCCGCGATAGAGAGAAGGGTGGAGCTTCAATGCAAAGCCCGCAAACCAAGTCACGAATTCGTAGAGCTCCGGATGTTTGACGAAGAATGGATCGTACAAGTGACCATGCTCGATGCGAATGCGCAGATTTCCAGAACGCACGTTCAGAAAGGGCGCCATCTTGAAGCCGCCCCAATCGTTCAAGAAATTCTCGAGAACAATGTCGTGGTTTCCAATGACGTAGTAAAGGTTCAAGCCTTTCGCGGTGAAACTCTTAATCGCATGAAAGACTTCAGGAACGTCGCGCGCGATTTTCGAAAAACTCACTTGCGCGATTTCGAAACCATCGCCGTTGATCACGACGTCGTATCCATTCATCGCGGCCCATTGAAAGAATTCGACCGTTGCGTTCTTGGCTTTCGAAAATGGATTGCCTAGGTGAAGATCCGAAATGACAACCAGCTTGCGATTGTTGATTTCAGTGATCACAGCTCGCTACCTTCTGACTTCGTTTCTTGAAACTCGGCGCCTTGAATGATCGCTTTCAAAGACTCTTTCGAAAGATTTGCTTTTCCGAGCTCACCCATCAACGCTTCGTTGGTCATTCGAATACGACGCGAGAGAACTTGCAGCATCTCGAATGCAAACGTCGGATCACGACGGATTTTCAAAAGAAATCCACCCGGCTGAATCGCTAAAAGTTTGGTGGTGCCTTTCGCTCGTGCAGTCGCCGAGCGGGGGAGTGATTCGAGAAGTGACATCTCTCCGACGAACTCTCCGCGGCGCACGTGTGCAAGTGTGACTTCGCTCAGACCCGATTTTTTCGTGACGACGACTTCGCCTTCGACGACGACAAACATTTCGCGGCTGTCGTCGCCTTCGCTGAAAATAAGATCGCCGTCCGCGAATTCGCGAAGACTTTCTTGAGCGAATTTTTCATCGAGGAGATTGTTGTCGTTGAGCATCTGAATTCTTATCGGAGCAAACGCTGTGATCTCACACCGTCTTTAGGGCCTGATATCGGCGCAAGTGCTCAAAAAATTAGCAGTCTGGATGGGGTATTGTGCGCCGCTCCCGAAGCCGTAGATACCTGAAATCCCGGTGACATCTCGGACCGCCTGCGTTATCTGACAAAGGTCTAGATTCAAGCACAGCCCAAGAGTCTCTTTTAGGGGGAGAACTATGCGTCTCGTTCAATTGTTTATGCTCGCCGCAACGATGTTCGGTGCAGCCGTCGCCAACGCCAGTGAAGCGAATCTCGCGCTTCCAAGTTTCGACCTAACACTTCGTGTGTTCGGTAACGAAATGAATGGCGCTGATCTTCTCAAAGTCGGAATGGCTATCGCATTCCTCGGTATCCTCTTCGGAGGTTTCGAGTTCATGCGCATTCTTCGTTTGAAGGCTCACAAGTCGATGCTCGCGATTTCCGAGCTCATCTACGACACATGCAAAGCGTACATGATTCAGCAAGGTAAGCTGATCCTTCGCCTCTTCGTTATCGTTGGTGCTGCGATCGTTTATTACTTCGGTTACCTTCGCGATTTCGAAACGATGAAAGTCCTCACGATCCTCATGTGGACGATGATCGGTATCCTTGGATCGTACTCGATCGCGTTTTTCGGAATGCGCATCAATAACTACGCAAACAGCCGTGCAGCCTTCTCATCACTTCGCGGCAACGCATACGAAGTTATGGAGATCCCACTTCGCGCGGGTATGTCGATCGGTGTGATCCTGATCGGTGTCGAACTCGTTCTCATGATTACGATCCTTCTCTTCGTCGACGCAGCCAACGCGGGCGCATGCTTCATCGGTTTCGCAATCGGTGAATCTCTTGCAGCTTCGGCTCTTCGTATCGCTGGCGGTATCTTCACGAAGATCGCCGACATCGGTGCCGATCTCATGAAGATCGTCTTCAACATCAAAGAAGACGATGCTCGTAACCCTGGAGTTATCGCTGACTGTGCTGGTGACAACGCCGGTGACTCGGTCGGACCTACAGCTGACGGTTTCGAAACTTTCGGCGTAACTTTGACAGCTCTGATCAGCTTCATCGTTTTGACTGTCGGTATGGTTCCGGCTCCAAACGGTGGATATGCTGCAGCTCCTGAAGCTCCAGCAGCTCACGCGACTTTGATCGTCTGGATCTTCTCGCTTTCTGCGATGATGATCATTTGTTCGGTCTTCGCTTATTTGGTGAACGGTTGGATGTCTCGTGCTCGCTTCGGCAAGCTCGCTCGCTTCAACTACGAAATGCCACTCACGACACTCATCTGGATGACGTCGCTCGTGACGATCGCTGCGACTTACGGAATCTCTTACGGACTTCTCTCGCACGTCGGTGGCGAACTCTGGTGGCGCCTGGCTTCGATCGTTGCACTCGGAACTCTCGGTGCAGCGTTGATTCCTGAGCTCACTCGCGTCTTCACTTCGACAAATAGCCGTCACGTTCGCGAGATCGTCGATGCAGCAAGAGAAGGCGGAGCATCGCTCGCAGTTCTCTCTGGATTGGTTGCGGGTAACTTCTCTGCGTTCTGGAAAGGCGGCGCAATTGCCGCTCTTATGACTGGAGCGGTGATCGTTGCGAATCAAGCTGACGTCATGGCGATGATGCCGATGACAACAGCGACGTTCCCGGTTCACTCGATTTTCGCATTCGGTCTCCTTGCATTCGGTTTCTTGAGCATGGGCCCTGTCACGATCGCGGTCGACTCTTACGGACCAGTCACTGACAACGCTCAGTCGGTTTTCGAATTGTCGGAAGTCGAAACGAAGCCAGGGATTGCTGCAGAAATCCAAAAAGAATTCGGTTTCACTCCGAATTTCGAAAAAGGGAAAGAGTACCTCGAAGAAAACGACGGAGCGGGTAACACGTTCAAGGCGACATCGAAGCCTGTATTGATTGCGACAGCGGTCATCGGCGCGACGACGTTGATCTTCTCACTCGTTCTGATGTTGAACATCCAGCTCTCGCTTATGAACCCAGCGGTATTGATGGGTATCATCATGGGTGGAGCAGTTGTTTACTGGTTCTCGGGCGCTTCGATGCAAGCGGTGACGACAGGTGCTTTCCGCGCCGTCGAGTTCATCAAGCAAAACATCCGTCTCGATGGAACTCAGGCAGCTTCGCGTGAAGACTCACAAAAAGTCGTCACGATCTGCACGCAGTACGCACAGAAGGGGATGTTCAACATCTTCATCGCTGTCTTCGCGTTCACACTGAGCTTCGCGTTCTTCGACGTTCAGTTCTTCACGGCATACTTGATCTCGATTGCGACCTTCGGTCTCTTCCAAGCTCTCTTCATGGCGAACGCCGGTGGGGCATGGGATAACGCGAAGAAACTCGCAGAGACTGAGCTTCGTGCTAAAGGAACTCCGCTGCATGCGGCGCTCGTCGTTGGTGACACTGTCGGCGATCCGTTCAAAGACACGTCATCAGTTGCGTTGAATCCTGTTATTAAGTTCACCACTCTCTTCGGTCTTTTGACTGCTGAGATCGCAGTGCAAATGAAAGATATCGGAGTCTACTTGGGCTTCGCATTCCTTCTCGTTGCTCTCGTCTTCGTTTATCTTTCATTCTACGGAATGCGCATCACGACAGGTCGTGAAGCGACGGCGCCTGGAAAACCAGCACCGGCGAAATAAACTGAAATAATTCTTGTTCGGAAAAGTTCGGGCCCTGGTGCCTGGAAAAAGAGCTCAGTCGCGAGACTGGGCTCTTTCTTTTTTATTCTTCTTTGACACTCATCGGCTCACTGCTCCTAAAGTGCTGGACTTGAGTATGACCGCGTCGTCAAAATGAACTATGGCCTCCGTTCTTATTATTGAAGACAACGCTGATTTGCGTCAGCTCTATCGAATCGCACTTCGAGGCCATGATATTCAGGCCGTCTTTGCCACAAATGGTGAAGAGGCACTCACTCACCTCAAAACAAGCGCTGAGACTCCGAGATTCATCGTTCTCGATATGATGATGCCGGTCATGGATGGTTGGGAGTTTTTGGACCACCGAAAGCAATGCCCCGTCCTCAGCACGATTCCCGTCGTGGTTTGTTCGGCCACAGCAGATCGTATTCCGCCCGGTATCGAAATACTTCGTAAGCCCGTCGTCATTTCGAAATTCCTAGAGATTGTCGATCGCTATAAGTAAGGTTTGAGTCAGTCGGAGGATTGACCATGACTTTGTTTTTCTCACCAGGCGCTTGTTCTTTTGCACCCCACATCGTTCTTCACGAGCTTGATTTGAAACACCAAGCGCAGAAGGTCGATCTACGAGCGAAAACATGGTCGGGTGGCGACTACCTTAAAGTAAATCCGAAAGGCTACGTTCCGACGCTAGAGCTGGGCAACGGCGACAAGCTCACCGAAACTGCGGCGATCCTTCAATATCTGGTCGATCAAAAACCAGAAGCGAATCTCGCGCCACCTACCGGAACGATGGGAAGATATCACTTTATCGAGTGGCTTACTTTTATCTCAACCGAGATGCATAAAGGTATTGGCCCGCTTTGGAAGCGCGATACGCCGGCAGACTATAAGGCGATCGTTATCCAACATCTTGGCGCGCGCTTTAGTTTCCTCAACGAACATTTCAAGACGAATACATTCTTGATGGGCGAGCAATTCACCGCCGCTGATGCTTACCTCTACACAATCCTCAATTGGACCCACTTCCTGAAGATCGACGTCACGGGTTATCCGTCGATGGAGGGATACATGGAACGCGTTGGTGCCAGACCTTCGGTCCGGGCAGCGAAGATGATGGAGAGCAAAGGAGAGTAACTACTCCTGAACGAATCCGAATCGTGGTTGGAGCTTTCCGTCGAACTCGACCGATTCTAGAAACATTTCTTTCGGTCTAACCCAAAGTTTGCCAAGCTTATTCTCATAGAGCGTTTCGTAGAGTACGAGTTCTTCGAGCGTTTCGCTGTGTCGGACGATATCGATCGCCCGATACATTCCACCTTTGTAGTGGCGGTAAAGTCCGCCTTTAACGAGTTGAGCTGACATGTCGATCTCCGTGCCAAATTTTTTAAACTTGTCATATCTCAAATCTGGGAACTCTCGTCAGCAAAAGGCGTATGATGTTCTGCAGAATTCGCCGATCCTTTCGCGCTTGGTCGGATATTCGCCGCTTCTTGCTGGAACAATTCCGATCGACATCGATACGGAAACGAGTGATCTCGATATTCTTTGTCAGTATTCAGGACCGTCGCACCTGTTCGCAGAGTTTCTCGCAAATCTGTTCTCAGATCTCACAGAAGCCGTCGTCTACACGAAGAAAACGAACCAGGATCGACCGATGGAGTCGGTGATTTGCCGATTCTCTGCTTATGGATTTGAGTTCGAAATTTTCGGACAACCGATTTCGCCGACGGAGCAATACGGATATCTTCATATGCTGAGTGAGTATCGTTTGCTTGCGTGGAGCGAAGTTCTCACAGGACGGGCAAAAGCTCGCGAAGAAATTCGTAAGGCCAAACGAAGCGGTGAAAAAACTGAGCCTGCATTTGCAAAGTATTTTGGATTGACGGGTGATCCATACCTGAAACTGGCAGAGCTGGCCGATGCGAGCGACGAAGAGCTGCGCGCGATCGTTACAGGTCGCGCACAACCGACTGTTTAAGATAGCGGGTCAATACACTGATCAGACGTGCAGGTTGAATAGGCTTTGTTAGGAAGTCAGTAAACCCAGACTCGAAACACTTCAGTCTTTCTTCCTGCATAGCGTGAGCGGTGAGAGCGATGATCGGTCGATCGTAACATTGCGCACGCAAAGCGCGCGTTGCTGCGTGACCATCCATGTTCGGCATCTGTACGTCCATCAACACCACATCAAACTGCTTTTTGCGGGCGGCAATCACGCCCTCAGCACCATCGGAAGCGGGGTCGACCAATGCACCCTGCTTACTCAGGTACGTCGTAATCAACATCCGATTGTCCGGCGAGTCTTCAACGAGCAAAACACGTAACCCTTGCAGCAATCCTTTTTCACTTCTGACCGCGGTGAATGAATCTTCGATTGCAATTGCGCTTTGGCCGACAAGCGTCGTTTCATTCGTGAGATCGGCGCGAATTTCGATTTTGAAAACGCTGCCTTGTCCTTCAGTGCTTTCCATGAGGGTCAGGTTTCCACCCATGGATTGAGCCAAACCTCGAGACAGCACTAATCCGAGACCGGTGCCACCGAATCTGCGACTCGTGGTGGTGTCTGCTTGAACGAAGGGTTGAAAAAGTTTTGCTGCTTGGCTGGTTGTTAACCCCACGCCGGTATCAGCGACCAAAAACTCCAAGGCGCCATTCTTGAACGCAACCCGCAATTCGACGGAACCACGCGCTGTAAACTTGATCGCGTTGCCGACGATATTGGAGAGAATTTGTCGAATTCGACCCGGGTCACTTATGATTTCGTCAGGTATCAACGTCTCGATAATCGTTCTAAATACGATTCCTTTTTCGGCTGCCTTAAAAGACATGATCGATCCAAGATCCGCTAGCAAATCCGTCAATTTGAAAGCTATTTGTTCGATGACGAGTTTACCTGCTTCGACTTTGGACAGATCCAGAATATCGTCGATCAACCGCAAAAGCTGGTGCGAGTTCCGATCGATGATCGCCATGTATTTAGAAATGTCTTCTCGGGAATTTTCATGCGACTTCAGCAAGTCGATGAAACCTATGATGGCCCCAATCGGAGTTCTAATTTCATGGGACATGTTGGCGAGAAAACGCGTCTTGGCGGTGTTAGCCTTTTCTGCATCCGCCTTCGATTTTTTCAAATCGTTCAATAGATCGCGAACTTCGATCTGCTTTTTGCGCGATCGCAGCGCCACTTGCACCGAACGCACGAGTGTCATGCGCGAAAAGGGACGCTCGAGCAAAGAAATGTTCGTCGCTGTCGAAAAAAGTTCCGCCGCCCTCTGAACGCTATCGCCGGTTAACAAAATGATCGGCAAATCTGACCAGGTTTCCTGCCGGTCGAGTATCGTTTGCAAGCAATTAATGGCCTCGCGATCCAACGCCTCTTCGGCAACGACGATAGCTGCACAACCGTTTTCGATCGCAGCGCAGAGGCTATCGATACTATTATAGGCTCGTGATGTAATTCCGAATTCCGCCAGCGTTGCACACGCGACATTGTTGTCGTTGGCCGTCGGCAAGAGAACGAAAACGAGGTTTGATTCAAGTTCGTGTTTGAGGTTAGTCATCCGACTTTTCTAACATCTGGCTCTCATTGCCGACGAATTTAGGGATACCTGAAAAAATGCCAGAGAATTCGCTTAACACGGGACCGACCACGATGCCGCCCGGTCCGATTCGAAGTTCCCGTAAATTTTCTTCGTGAGCACCAGTACGCTTCTTGATGACCGAAATGGCTTTTCTCATACTGCCGAATGCCTCGAAGGACCGCGTGAGTATGACCGAGTCGGCAAGGTAAGTCAGGTCGAGCGGTGACTGCATTCCAGATCCCATGATTCCCGATTGAGACAAAACCAAAATCGTCACGACACCTTGATTGGAGAGGTACGAAAGGAGCTCATGAAGCTGGAGCATCAAGAACTGTTGTTCGGGCATCGCATGAATGTATCCGTTCAAGCTGTCGATAATGATCATATCCGCTTGCTCTTCATTCGCGTCCCGCACGAGTGACGTGAACTGCCCCGGCGTCAGTTCGGCCGGATCGACTTTTTTCACTGTGATTTGACCAGAGTCAATATACGGAGCCAGGTCGATGCCGAGTTCTTTCGTTCTCGCCAAAAGATTCTTGGCCGCTTCTTCGAAGCTATAGATGGCCACTCTTTTCCCTTGTTTGGCCGCCGAAAGAGCGAATTTCGCGCAGATCGTCGACTTCCCGGTACCAGCCGGCCCGAGAATCAGATTGCTCGTTCCGCGATCCAGTCCGCCCCCAAGCAGCGCATCGAGTTCTTTGTTGCCACTCGAAATACTTTCGCGTTCGAAGGTTCCTTCGTGATCAGCTGATACGAGACGGGGAAAGATTGTTATTCCACCTTTTCGAATGATGTAGTCATGGGTTCCGCCTTTGAACTCCACGCCGCGAAGTTTGACGATGTGAAACTGACGTCGTTCAACTCCGTACGCTGCTCTGAATTTTTCCAAAAGCAAAACGCCGTGAACGATACTTTGAATATGCACGTCACCAGCTTCGGTCGTCATATCATCTAGAAATAGAACAGTCGCGCCCCGGCCAATGAAGAACTCTTTGAAAGAGAGCATTTGTCGGCGGTATCGAAGTGAGCTTTCAGCAAGAAGTCGAAGTTCGGAGACGGAATCAAATACGATTCGAGTTGCCTGAGCCTCACTGACTTTGTCTAGAAGGAATTGAATCATCTTGTTCAGCTCGACTTCAGAGGGATGAAAGAGCGTATTTTGAGTTGTCTGTCCCAGATTGGCCGAGATCGTCGATAACTCTAGGATCGAAAGACCATCGAGATTCCACCCATGTGACTTTGCGACGGCCTCGAGTTCTTGCTTGGTTTCTGAAAAGGTAACGTAAAGGACGCGCTCGCCTTTGCTCGCTCCTTCAAGCAAGAACTGCAGTGAAAGGGTCGTTTTTCCGGTCCCAGGATTGCCTTGCAAAAGGTAAAGGTGATTGCGAGGCAACCCGCCACCCAATACCTCGTCGAGTCCTAGAACTCCCGTCTGACATTTGCCTTCAAGTCGCGGATTCTCCATAGAACGACACTCCCATAAAACCTCAGGATTTAGCGTGAAGTTTAAGGTGTGTCATAAAGTACCGAACATTTGTAGGAATCGTAAAAAATGAAAAGATTGCTCAAAGATCGTAAGAGAAGCCAACTCCGAGAGACACCGGCATTTGCGGAATCCCGTGATTTTCTTCTCCGAGATCCCGCATCAGGCTCAAGTCGACGACGAAGGCGACAGATTCGCTGAGGTCTGTTGTTCCGCCGAGACCGACAACTGCAAAGGTGGTTTGCTCGGGAGTTAATGCGAATTCTTCACCTGTGGATTGGCCTAAGAGGCTCATCGCGGTTGCTCCAAGTTTAATGAAGAATGTCGAGAGGGGTGCTTCGATGTAGTTCCACTTCACAGCCAGGGGAACACCGATGTACTGCGAGTTCAGAAGATAGCGTTTGCTCGCTCCAGTCTCATCGTTGCGAGTCGCAGTCTCTGTCCACTGATAGTAGGCAACGCCAGTTTCAAAAGAAAAGGTTCCTCGTCCGACCGCGGCTGTGATTGTCGCTGATGCTGGAATGGCCTTGCTGTCGTTCTTGTTTTCGTAGTCAGAAGCAATCTTGTAAGGCATCGCAGCACCGATAAGACCGAAACGAAACAGACCTGGCATTTGCGCATCGTCTTTCATCGTCGTGGTCACCGTTGAGGCCAACGACGTCATCGGGAAGAGCAAAGCAATAAGGATATAAACTAACTTCATACGTCTCCCTGAACGAAAAGCCGGTCTGGGACCGGCTTTTTTTAAATGAATTCTGTTTTCTGAATCAGTCGTCGCGAGTTTTGCGCGCGAAGCCTGGTTTCGCACTCTTTTTGTTCTCCCAAGGGGCAGCGAAGAGTTTGCGACGTGGCGGTTTATCGCCAGCACCAAATTCACGTTTTTCACCAAACGGACGTTTTGGTTTATCACCAAAGCTACGCTCCGGACGATCGCCTCCGAATGGGCGCTTCGGTTTGTCGCCGAAGCTGCGTTCAGGACGGTCACCGAAAGCACGCTTTGGCGGGCGATCACCAAAGCTACGCTCTGGGCGGTCGCTTCCGAACGAGCGCTTCGGCTTATCACCAAAGCTACGCTCTGGACGGTCACCAAACGAACGCTTCGGTCTGTCGCCGAACGAGCGCTTCGGCTTATCACCGAAGCCGCGCTCTGGGCGGTCACCAAACGAACGTTTTGGACTACGCTCTGCTCTGTCGTCTCCGCCACCAGTCAAGCGAGAGAAGCGCTCTTCGCGTGAAGGACGAGCCGTTGGACGCTTTTCTGGGCGCTCAGATCGGCTTTCATTTTCTGAAGTCGATTTGCTGAAGCGGCTAGGGCGAGGAATCGCAACAGCCTCAGCGCCGAAACGATTCGAGCGTGTTGGACGTTGTTCATATTCCATGAAGCGTGGATCCGTACGGCGGGGACCACGAGAGAATTTTCCGTCGTTACGACGTCCGCCGCGGTCACGCGATGGACCACCAGCTTGATGACCCATGCCTGTCGGAGTCGGCTTACCCATCAGGCGTAAGATGCGGAACCACAGGTGGCGTTCACCAGGGGTAACGAATGCGATTGCATGACCATCTTTGCCGTTACGAGCCGTGCGGCCGATACGGTGGATGTAATCCTCAGGGACCATCGGAAGATCGTAGTTGATGACATGACGAATGTGGCTGATATCGAGACCACGAGCCGCGATGTCGGTTGCCGTGAGAATACGAATTTTCTCTTCGCGGAACGCGTTCGTTACGCGACGACGTTGCATTTGGCTCAAGTCGCCGTGCAATGAATCAGAATCGTGACCGATGTCGCTCAAAATCTTCGCGACTTTGTCAGCGCGTGATTTCGTGCGCGTGAATACGATCACTGATCCCGCGACCTTGTCGATCTCAGAGATGAGTGCCTTTTCTTTATCGCCATCACGAAGTTCGATCACATCTTGTTGGATCTTATCGATCGGTTGAGTCGTCGATCCGATCGCGATCCGCGCCGGATTTTTCAAGAGCTTGTCGACGAGACGTTTTACTTCTGGTGGCATCGTCGCTGAGAACATCAATGTTTGGCGCTCAGTCGGGAATCTTGCAACGATCTGTTCGATCTGCGGAGCAAAACCCATGTCGAGCATGCGATCCGCTTCGTCAAGAACGAGATAGCCGAAGTCTTCGAGGCGAAGTTTTCCGCTCTCGATATGGTCGATCAAACGACCCGGAGTACCGACGACGAAAGCAGGCTCGGCGCGAAGTTGCGCGATCTGCGGCCCGTAGCCAGCTCCACCGATGATGATCGCGTGGCGGTAACGGCGCGAGAAGAATGTGAGATTGCGAACTGTGTCTGCAATCTGCTCTGCGAGTTCACGCGTTGGCGCCATGATCAGAGCTTTTTTGATTCCAAGCGGTTGCGCTGCTGGCGGAACTGCGCGACGACCACGGCCGAAGTGCGCGTTGCGCTCTTGGCGCGAACCTTTGAACTTGCCAGCCTTTTCGCGCTCAGCCGACTCTTCGTCGTGAACGAGCGTTCCGTTGGCTTCAGATTCAGCCATCATCTTCGCGAGAATCGGAAGAACGAACGCAGCCGTTTTTCCAGTTCCGGTTTGTGCCGTCGCAAGAACGTCTTTGCCTTGCTGAACGAGCGGAATTGCTGCCGCTTGAACTTCGGTCGCATTAGCGAACTCGAGTTTGTTGAGAGCTTTATTGATTGGCTCGGGGAAATTAAAACTAGCAAAAGTAGCCGCAGCTACACGTGTAACTTCATCAGACACTGACGTCCTCGTTCATTCCGCAACGCCAAAGGCGCCGCTTTGTTTTTTATGGGATCGTCGGACACGCTGATTCAGCGACAATCGGGAGTGCGCCCTGAGCGGTTTCTACGAATGAAAACCAGTGGAATCGGCGCGTCATCTATGTGACGGGGGAGACATTCGCTTGTTTGCGGATAAAAAACAAGGGGCCTTTTCAGGCCCCTTGCAAATTACGAAGTCTTTATAGGATTTGGGACGGGTTACCAGCGGTTTCCGCCGCCGCCACCGCCGCCACGACCGCCGCCGCCGAAGCCACCACGGCCTCCGCCGCCGCCACCGCCGCGAGGTCCACCCTCTTGAGGGCGCGCTTCTGAAACGCGAAGGTTACGACCGTCAACGACTTGTCCGTCGAGGCCTGAAACAGCCGCTTGAGCTTCGTCATCAGAGCCCATCTCGATAAAGCCGAAGCCTTTCGAGCGACCTGTTTCACGGTCCATAATGACTTTCGCGCTTTCAACGTTTCCGAATGCTGCGAAAGCAGTGCGGAGACTCTCGTCCGTTGTAGTGTACGAAAGGTTACCTACGTATAGCTTCTTACCCATGAAATTCCTCCTTAGGGCAATACAGCCGCCAAGAAGGTTTCAGGAACCGAAACAGTATCTTCCAGAGCGGTCAAAATCGGCCCCAACCTAGCACAACGCGAATAACGTGCAAATATTTTTGCGTGTGAGAACAACGGTTTCTTCATGATCGGTTCCCAAGGGGAATCTATCGGGAAGATTTATAGCTGTTTTATGGGAGATGGCCGGCCCGCCAGGGGGAAACCAATGGTGAATTGTTATACCGGCAACGAAAGTTGGAGGAGCGTGTTGGTGAGCATGGTGTTTTGCAAGTTAACAGAACGGAAGTTCGTTCTCAAAACCGCCTGCATATCCATGAACGCACCATAAAGATCGCATGCGGAAAGATCCGCACCCGACAGATCAACGCCGCAAAGGTTTGCCCACATGAGATTTGCATTGTTGAGGTGGGCTCCATAAAGGTTTGCGCAAGAGAGATCCGCTTTCTGAAGCGAAGCATTTCTGAAACACGCACCTTGAAGCAAGGCCTCCGAAAGATCAGCTTTGTTTAAGCAGGCAGCGGTGAAGTCGCACCATAGAAGATTAGCGGCGTTCAACTGAACGTTTCGCATGTTCGCCGTTACGAAGCTCGCACCGTTGAGTTTAGCGCCTTCGAGAATTGCGTTCTCGAGATTTGCGTTTGCGAAGTTTGCTCCGTTCATAATGGCGCCGGCGAGATTGGCGAACGAAAGATCTTGATGACTGAAATCCGCGTCGGCGAGGTCGACCCCATCGGCAACTGCAGTTTCGAGCAGTTCACGACAGACGTTTAATGATCTGTCTTCGAACAATATCTTTCCGTGCTTGCTAATGATCTCCACGACGGACCTCCTTGGATTGCGGGCTTTCTAAATACTTCTTCGAGAATCGTTTCCTCCGCTGGCGAGACCCGCAATCAGGGTCACGACGAAGAAGACGAGAAAGACGTAAAAGAGTATTTGTGCGATGCCGGCTGTGGCTTCGGCGACTCCGCCAAATCCGAAAATGCCTGCAACGAGCGATACGATGAAAAACACAAGCGCCCAGTACAGCATTGGTCCCTCCTCCGAAAAGCCTTTTACAAGAGAAACGCAAACGCACTTCGATCGCACGTCATTTTCTAGATGTTGAGGAAGCACGACATCGCGGACCGCAAACGTGTTCGAAAAGCCACTTGTCCGAAGACGACTCGCTTCATACGGTTTTGTATTGAGAGAACTTTCTAAGGAGGACCTGAGCATGGCACGTTCAAACAAACCAAAAACTATGAGTGATGCAATTGACGCTCTTGACGAAGCGATGAATTCGCAAGCGGCACCTGACCTCAACGCAACCGTCAGCGCCGGTTTCGACGATTTGAAAAGTGCGTTCAGAGAGAACACTCAGGCAGGAGCCGAGTATGCCAGTCGTATGATTGACTCGGCGAAGAGAGAGTTGTCCGATAATTTTGACGAGGTGTCGAAGCGCGCGAAGATCGCCGCCGATGACGTCGACAGATCGGTTCGCGCTAATCCGTGGCCGTTCATTGGTGGAGCTGCAGTCGGAATGCTCGCACTGGGTTTCCTCATCGGTCGTCGTGACTAGACGCTCTCGCTAGAAGGAGTCCGTTATGAAGAACAGTCTCATTCAAGTTGCACTTCGCTCACTCATTGCGCCAATCCTTGAGAAACCGGTCCGCAGCGGTTCCCTCAAAGCGGTGAAGGCTTACGTTCAAACCGTGCAGGTCGCACGAATGGCATTGATGGGATTGTTCGGAGTTGGTGCCTTCATGGCGATTCTCGTCGCCGGAATTTTCTTTCTGATCTTCGGTGGAGTAGGGATGTTGCCGATCGAGCCGCGGACGATGGCGATGATCATGTTGATCACCGGAGCGGTTTTGGCCGTGGTCGGTGGCATTGCTTTGGCGATGATTCTTAGTCAGCGTCGTTGGCTTGAGATGTCTCGGTCATACGATCTGATGGAGGCTGCTCTCGCTCCTTGGCCGAACTCGGTTCCGCCCGATCCACGTGATGTCCTGAAGGGGAAGGGGCCGAAGCTTTACAACAAACGTGATCGTTCTACGATCAACGCCCCGATGGTCGGTAATGAACCGGCAACGCTTGCGCCGTTGATGACTCCAGAGATTCCGTATCTTCCGGATCCGGATCGATTCCCCGATCGTCGTGAGCGCAGGCAAGAGCCTGCGCCCCAAATTCTTCACTAATTGACTCGCGACAAATCGCCTTGGTTGGCGCGCGTTCTTTGCGCGTCGGCCACGGAGCCGCGACGTTCCGTATCCAGAAGCTCTGCCCGAAGCGGGTGAATATCGATCTGGATGTTTGCCAGGGCATTGAATGTATTCAATGACTCACGAATCGGCCACCAGTCGTAGAGGAAGATCGATATCGGTTTCCACATCGACACCCACCAGACGATGAACGAGCCCTCGTGAAGCATTGACGTGAACAGATTCCCGTCATTCGCTTTGGTCGCTTGCGCAATCGCCGTGAAGATGAACAACAGTGTCAAGCCGATCATCAGCGACACGAAACCGTGGCGGAATGTATCCTTCAATTCGCGACGTTTCATCTCTGCTTCGAAGCGATAGAAGGCATGGATCGCGCGCACGATCTCTTGTGGATTGTTCTCGAGCTCGCCGAGCGACTCGAAGTAAAGCGATAGCTTCGCATTCTTCTGGTCATCGAGTTCTCGAAACGACGCGTGGATGTATCGAGCCGCATCGTCGTCGAGGTCTCTCTCACGGAAGGGAGCTGGATCCCTTTCGTCAAAGAGCTGCCTTGGCGTGCGCAGCTTGAGTTCCACGGACGGCTTTCCACCAATCACGCGGTATCTCGGACGCATCGATGTACGACGGCTATGAGGCGGTTGCATTGAACTATCTCCGGTTTGCGTTGGATCAACGCATTTCTCAAATCGAGTCAGAATGATTCGATCTTCACCTACTATTTTACC
>DATLHP010000303.1:0-2672 GCA_035539835.1 Bdellovibrionales bacterium | reverse complement strand
GGATGGTTGTCGATGGAGGATTCATGCGCAAACAGGATGCTTGCGATAGAAAACTGGCGAGAATTTTTTCACTGGCTCTTGTTTTCGCAGCCGTTTGGCTGCTGGAAGTTCCGGTCTTCGCGATGAGCAAAGACTCGTCGGCAGAGCTCTTGGACAATGCTGCGGTCTTGGCCAGTGACGAATTGAAGATCTTAAATCAGCAGTTCAATGCCGATATTCGCACTCGGGTTCAAACTGAACTTTATAGCGGCGATCTGATATTACCGATCGGACCAGAGATCGCAAACGTCGCCGAACCAAAGGCTGACGTTGAGAACGCTGCACAAATTGCTGCGAAACTCCCCGACTAAGAGTCATACTAAACGTGCATGCGAAAGATCATGATCTTCCAGCACGTCGCTCACGAACCCCTTGGGACACTTAACCCGCTGTTGAAAGCAGCGGGTTTTCGCATTCGTTACGTTAACTTCGGAAGACAAGCCGATGTCGTTCCATCACTCGATGGATACAACGGACTCATCGTTCTCGGTGGACCCATGGGAGTCTACGAAGTTTACAAGCACCCACATTTGAAAACCGAGCTCACGCTGATTGAAGCAGCATTGAAAAAGAACATTCCGGTTTTGGGAATCTGCCTTGGCTCTCAGCTTCTTGCGCACGCGCTTGGCGCCGAGGTCAAACGCAATCCACTTTCTGAATTCGGCTGGTACAACGTCGCTAAAACTGAAGACGGCGCAAAAGATCCTCTCTTCGCAGCTTGGAAAAAAGATGAAAAGATTTTTCAAGCGCATCAAGATGCCTTCGCGCTGCCTAGCGGAGCGAAACACTTGGCACAGTCTTCGGCTTGCGCAAATCAAGCCTTCGTCTATGGCGATAAAGTTTATGGATTTCAATTTCATCTCGAAGTCGACAAAGCAATGATTCATCGCTGGCTTGGCGTTACTTCAAACCAAGCTTTATTCGAGAACGCTGCGGATTCTCAATCTCCAGAGAGAATCACCAAAGAGACTGATCTGTGCATTGAACGATCATCGGAGCTCAGCACCGAAACCTTTTCGCGTTTCATCGATCTCTTTCAACTGAAGGCACGCCCACTTCTCGTCGGGTCGGGTCGCTGAAAAAAATGGGGTTACACTGATGCCGCAGAATTCCATTCTACCGATCTTGTTTCTTCTTGGTTTCTCTAACTCTGCATTCGCGCAAGAAACGCCGACGATCGTTCCTTATGGAGATATTCGTCAACGATGGGAGTTTATAAATAGCGAAGGCGTCGAAGCCGGCAAAGAAAGCACTTACAACCAAACACGCCTCCGGGCGCGACTCGGAGTCAAAGCAAAGCCGACGGATGACCTTAGTATCGATTTTCGACTGGCGACCGCCGTCGGAGGCACTAGCACCAACCAAACTTACGGCGATATCACAGATCGCGGGATGAAAAACAAAACCTTCAACCTTGATCGCGCTTATTTCAAGTATTCACCAGTCGAGTGGATCGACTTCACTGCCGGAAGAATGGCGAACCCGCTTGTCCTCGTTGCAGACAACGACTTGCTCTACGATATCGATTTGAACTTCGACGGTGTCGCACTCGGTTCTGACGTCGAAGCGGGCGACATCACGATCTATGCAAGGCTCGGAAGTTTCATCGTCGCGGAAGAAAAAGACTCTGCGACAGCCAAAGATATCGACTTCATGGCAGCGCAACTCGGGGCTCGGGCCACTCTGATCGAGAATCTCCAAATTCTTGGAACACTTTCGCAGTACGTCTACACGAATGTGAAGGGGCATGCCGGACTTGATTCTACCGATCCCACCGCTTTTTTTGGAAACTCGAACGACGGTACTGTGTACACGGAAGACTACAATGTTCTCTCGGCCGGTCTTGAAGTGGCTTACGATTGGGGATTTCCGGTTTCGGTCTACGGTGAATATGCGAAAAATCAGAAGCTCTCCGAAGAAAGCACGGCCTTCATCTATGGCGTGCGCACAGGTCGGCTCAAAGACGCCGGTGACTGGATCTTCGCCATCGATCAACGCTCCGTGCAAAAAGATTCAACATTCGGCGCTTTCACCGATAGCGATTCTTTCGGTGGCGGAACCAATGGTCGTTCGCTACGCGTAACAGGTGCTTACAACATCACCAAATCACTTGGCGTTCAATTGAGTGCATTTACAGGTGAGTTTGGCATCGCTTCAGGAGAAACAGCACTGGATCGAAACAGGTATCACATCGATATCAACGCCCGCTTTTAGCCGAGTATCGAAATTCGCCGCAATGCAGCTGGCCCAATAGCTAATTCGCGGACTACGCTTCACTTCGGTTTGGACCAAGATTAAAATTTCTTGATTCATTCAAACCATATTAAAGGAGAACCGAATGAAAACTATGACTACTGTATTGCTTACTTTCGCTGCTTCAGCTGCTTTCGCATCTGGCGCTACAACGACAACAACAACTGAGAAGACGACTGCACCAGCTGCAAAAGCAGCGACAGCGCCTGCAGCAAAAGCTGCTACGACTGCAACAACAACTGCGACAACTGCAACAGCGACGACAGCGACTACGACTGCATCTGCTGGATTGCTCACAGTTGAAGGTCCAATCGCGAAAGTTGTTGCTGAGAAAAAAGAAATCTACGTTCAAGGCGGCGACAAGAAGCACGAATTCTATT
>DATLHP010000302.1:0-3097 GCA_035539835.1 Bdellovibrionales bacterium | reverse complement strand
TCGCAAACGTCGGCAGCGGAAGCGCCATTATGACGATCACCAAAATCGATGAAGCTCGTATCGAAAAGTCGAAACTCGCCAGTGACACTTACTGCAAGGCATTGGCTTTGAAGATGATGGAGCCGGGGCAAAAAATCGTGAGTGCAGAAACTTCTGCGATTCGGCGGGGACTCGACACCTGCGCCATTCACAGCACGACTGCGACCGGAAGAAAAATCGCAGGCGTGATTATGTTCGGAAAATCGAATCCCTATCTTGTGATGACTACCGTCGAGAAAGACCAAGAGCTTCCCGTCGAGTCACTTCAAGCTTTTGCTGACACCTGGTATCTGAAATAGAAACTCACTTCGCAGCGAATTTCTCGATCGGTTTTCCGGCTTTCACCCAGCCTTGAATGCCATCAGCCATTACGATCGAATTCTTGTAGCCTTCAGCGATCGCGCGTTTTGCAGCGTCGTGTGAAGCCATGCACTGTGTGTTTGCGCAGTAAAATACGAGTGTCGCGTTTTTATCCGAAGGCAAAACACTCACTGGATAGCTCGAAGATGATGTCAGAGCTTTCGCGCCCGGAATCATTCCGCTCTTCGTGCGCGTTGAATCAGTGTTCGCATCGAATACGAAAGTCGATGCCTTTTGCGTGCTCATCATTTTCTCGAGATCAGCGACGTGGATGAGTTTGAGTTCTTCTTTTGCCGAATTCGCAGCAAACCCCGTGAATGGAAGCGCGAGAGCAAGAACGATAAGAGACAAAATGCGTGTCATTGTTAAGAGTCCTTTCATAGGTGAGAGCTTCATATCTTAAGTGCACCCACTCTGAGCGTCCACCGTCGAATGTTTGACCAGGCCTTCGGAAAAACGCCCATTGGATTGCGATATACGAGATCTCATAGCTCTCATCCAGGATGTTGGTCGTGGAAACCAATTATGACGTTTCCCTCATCCTGGCCCGAATATCGCAATGCAATTGGCTGAAATCACCTACTGGAGAACCCATGAAACGTTTTGTCGTTATCGCTTCCTTGGCATTGTCTGTAGTGTCAGCTCATGCCGAAGGTCTCAATCTCACTTTTCAAACGGTCGACAATCGCGGCGCCGTGATCGCGTTAAGCGAATTGCAAAGAGTCACTTTAGAAAACGATCCTGAAGCGCAGTCTTATATGGTTCATACAGTGGATGGCGCATCGGTGACAGTGACGGCCGATGCTATCGGTCGCGGACTCACGACGAATAACAAAAAACCTCTCTATGTCGGTAGCGCCCGACTTTTCGGCGAAGAACTCACTCTTTCAAATGTTCGTTTCATCAATGAAGACAAACCGCGTTTTGTCGTCATGCAACCTGAAATCGACGGGCAGACAACTCCGGGAGCCCAACTTTCGAATCGTCTTGTAGCGCAAAACGTATGCGCTTTCTTCGGTTACATTATGACTGGCTACAAACGCGCGTCGAAATGGTCAACCGAGCAAGTTCCGGCAGAGCACGAAGGCTTTATGGGTCATGTGCGCACCGTTCATTTCGGCCATCCTGGCGTTTACAAAGGTGAAGGCTCAGTTGGCGGTCCCGGTGATCCTGAAGTCTTCGTTGCAAAAGAAATCCGTTGCAGCACGGGAATGCACCACTAACAAGCCGGATCGTACGAACTTATCGCCGACTCGGAATCGAGGCCTTTGCGCGCTTTACTGCCGCCTCCACATCGAGGCGCCCTGCACCGTAAGTGTTCTTGTCGTAGGCAATCAGAGCCTTCTGAGCCGAATTCGACAGAATGGATTCGACTTGAGTCGGTGTGAACTTTGGATTGACCGAATAAACCAGCGCTGCGGCACCCGCTACGAGTGGAGCCGCAAGCGAAGTACCACTTGCGAAAGTGTATCCCCCACCGAGGTCCGTCGTTAGAATGTCGACACCCGGAGCGACGATGTCTGTTGGTGTTCCGCGATTCGACCAACTCAACAACATGTCTTGCTGATCTGTCGCACTGACGACGTAGATGGATGAATAGTCGAGATTCGCTGATGTATCCATGCCATCATTACCGGCGGCTACAACGAGGATTCCACCTTTAGAGCGCAGATATTTCGCAGCCGAGCTGACCGCAGCGCTTTCGGTTCCGCCATAACTGAGATTGACGACTTTCGCGCCTCTATTCGCAGCGTAGGTGATGCAACTTGTGATCGCGGAGAAGTATGCAGCTCCGTTTTCGGCATTGCTGATCTTGATCGGAAGAATCCTTACTCCGCCGCCAACGCCCGCCACACCGACCCGATTGTTTAACGCTGCAGCTATTGCCCCGGCCGTGACTGTGCCGTGCGAATTCACCGGCAAAAGATTTTTGTTCGAATTCGTTTCAGAGTTGTACGCCGTCATGAGAATACTTCTAAGGTCAGGGTGATTGGGTTGCACCCCTGTATCGCAACTAGCAACAATGACTGCAGACACCCCGCGCTGGATGTCCCATGCGCGATACGAACCAATGTTTTGATGGTGCCACTGCTGACCGGCATACGGGTCATTAGGAACCAAAGAAGGATAGACGAGCGTATCGGGCTCAGCGAATTCCATCGCGCCTGTGTTCTTCAATTCTTCTACGATCTCCTCTTCGCTCACGCCAGGATGCTTTAAAGCCTTCGCGAAATTGACCGCCCCCTCTGCGAGCATTCCTTCAACTTTGATGTCGAATTTCTCGAGAACACGGTCGAGTTTTTTCTTTTGCTCGGGAGTGAGATCCTTTTTGGCGGCAAAGAGAACCGTTGAGCGCCGCGACTTTTCTCGAACACTCGCAGGTTCACGACCGGCGGGTTTGACGAAACTGATTTTCGGAAACTTAGGCTCAGACGCTTGCGAGTGAGTAACGCCCACTACGATCAAAACAAACAAGAAGAGGTTTTTCATCGCATAAACCTTTTTTGGTCATAAAGTTGGTATGTTTATTTCAGCACGCCAGCGAGGCGAAAAACAGTTCGGGCTGAATGATTTTAGAGCTTCCCGACCTTGGGTCGGTATTAAGACAGAGCGTAGATGTGCGTCTGCATATGCAAACTTGAAATTGGAACCGCTAAGCAAACTTTTTTACTTTAGTGTCTCGAATTGGGAAATCAGT
>DATLHP010000301.1:0-5436 GCA_035539835.1 Bdellovibrionales bacterium | reverse complement strand
TCGTCAAAGCTGGCTCTGGTCTCGCTGGCGAAGCGGCTAGCGACAGTGCTGGTGTTTCAAGTGCGTTCGCCGGTGAAACTCTGGTCGCACCTCTTGATGACGAAAAAGGATTCGACGCGGTTGTCGAAAAACATCGTGGACAAATCGCTGCAGTGATAATCGAGCCGATGCCAGCGAATTTTGGTTTGTTGAAACAACGCCAAGAATTCCTTGAGCACATCGCAAAGGCTTGCAAAGCCAACGGCATCATTTTGATTTTCGATGAAGTCATTTCTGGCTTCCGTGTGGCACCGGGCGGAATGGCCGAGCTCACTAAAATCACTCCTGATCTCGTGACCTATGGAAAAGTCATCGGCGGCGGCTTCCCGGTGGGATGTTACGGCGGCAAAAAAGAACTGATGGATCTCGTTGCTCCGATGGGCCCGGTTTATCAGGCGGGAACGTTGAGCGCGAACCCAGTCGGGATGCGCGCAGGTCTTGCGACATTAAAGAAATCTGAAAGCGTTGGAGTTCACGCGATTCTTGAAGAGCGTGCGACGAAGTTCAGTGATCGTTTGCGCTCTGGTTTTGAAAAAATCGGAAGCGCTTTGAAAGTCGAAAGACAAGGATCTGTTTTCTGGCTGCACGAGGCGCCGGGCGCGATTCGCCGTCTTGAAGACATTCCGAAAACTCAAGGACCGAAGTTCAAAGACATCTTCCACGCTTGTGCTCGCAACGGAGTTTATCTTGCGCCGAGTGGATTCGAAGTCGGCTTCATTGGCCTTGCGCACACCGATGCGATTTTGACGGAAGCAGCTGATCTCATTATTCAATCGGTGAAGGAAGTTACGACGAATGGCTGATGGCCTGCCTGCGGCAACGCAACAGCGAGAGTCTTCTGGTTTCGATGCGGTGACGAAGCTGACGACGCTTCGTCGAAAACGCAATATTCCTTGGAAGATCGTCTCTGTCGTTGCTTGGCTGGTATTTTCGGTTGCTCTTGCTACTTGGATTTTGATCTTTGGTCTGCAGCAAGCGAATCACTTTGCTCGTCTTGCGGGTGAGGAGTCTCTCTTCGCCCAGGAAATCGGCACTGAATTGATGCGTCAACACCGCATGCTCATGAGCGAAGGGGTCACCTTGGTGCTCATGCTTTTGGGTGGCGGCGCGGTTTTGCTTTATTACATCAATACCGAACTCAAGCGAACTCGTCGTGTGCAGGAGTTTTTAGGTGCCTTTACGCACGATCTAAAAACGTCGCTCGCGAGTCTTCGTCTTCAAGCAGAAAGTCTCGAAGAGGATCTTCGCGATTCAGGGCAAGGGCGTTTGGCAAAGCGTTTAGTGAAAGACACGATTCGTCTCGAGCTTCAGCTTGAGAACTCACTTTTGTTGGCCGCGCCCGAAGGCCAGTCGTCGCTTTTGATTGAACCGATTCGTTTGAGCACGATGGTCGATTCACTCCAACATCACTGGCCAGAACTCGAGATCCTTCTTGAGGGTGACGGCATGGTCGACGCTGATTCGCGCGCTCTAGAGAGTGTTTTGAAGAACGTCACGCAGAACGCTGTTGTTCATGGGCGTGCATCGAAACTCAATGTCGACATCGTTCATGAAGGAAAGTGGACTCGTCTTCGTATGCAAGATGATGGTCGCGGATTCAAAGGTGATCGCGATCGACTTGGCAAAATGTTTGAACGGCATTCGACGACGAGTGGAAGTGGTCTTGGTCTCTATCTGGTCGAACTGCTCTTGAATCAAATGGGCGGCGAAGTTCAATTTCCAGACGGTGGCGATGGATTCCGAGTGGACATCGTCCTTCCGACATCACAAGCGGGTGGTGAAGAGTGAGCCGACTCCTGCTTGTTGAAGACGACTCGACTCTCGGTGAAACGCTTCGTGAGCGCCTTGAAAAAGAAGGCTACACGGTTCGCTGGGTTGAGACACAAGCAGCTGCTGAACTTGTTTTCGAAAAAGAAACTTTCGATCTCATTCTCTTCGACGTCGGACTTCCAGATGGATCCGGCTTTGATTTAGCCCGTAAACTTCGAGCAAAAAAACCGACGCCGTTTGTCTTCATCACGGCGATGAACTCTGCTGAGCACCGGCTCGAAGGATATGAGGCGGGCGCCGAAGAGTTCATTCCGAAGCCGTTTCATTTGAAAGAGCTTTTGATGCGCGTGCGACACGTTCTTGGGACACACGCGGCGCTTTCAGAGCTGAAACTCGAAGACCGTACGATCGATTTCAACTCTCAAGCGATTGTGATGAAGTCGGGCGAAAAAGAATTCGTTCCGGCACGTGATTTTGAACTTTTGAAACTCTTGGTGCAATCGTCTCCACGCGTGGTTAGTCGCGATGAAATTCTCGACCGCGTTTGGGGTGAAGATCGCTTTCCAAACCAACGCACGATCGACAATGCGATCGTGCGCCTAAGACATGCTCTCGGCGAAAGCGGATCGAAGTGCATTCGTTCCGTCCGCGGAGTGGGCTATCAGTGGGAAGCGGAAGGAGACCATCGTGGCGAATGATCGTTTTATCAAAGCATTAAAGCGCGAGCCCCAGGCTGTGCCGCCAATTTGGTTCATGCGCCAAGCCGGCCGTTACCACGCTCATTACCAGGCTCTTCGCGCAAAACATTCGTTTATTGAAATGTGTCGTCAGCCGGATCTTGCTGCAGAAGTCGCAATGGGACCGATTCGCGATTTTGATTTCGATGTTGCCATTCTCTTTAGCGACATTCTTTTTCCACTCGATGCAATGGGGATGGGACTCTCGTACGATCCGGCGCCCGCTCTGCAATGGCATGTCGACGAGACGACGATTGCGAAGCTTCGCTCTCCCGACGAAGCGATTGGTGAACTTCGCTTTCAAAAAGATGCGGTCACGGCGACCAGAAAAGTTTTGCCTAAAGAAAAGAGTCTGATCGGCTTCATTGGTGGCCCGTGGACTCTCTTCACCTACGCCGTTGAAGGATCACATAAGGGCGGGCTCGAGAAGGCCAAGCGCCTCGCTCGACTGTATCCGGTGTTCTGTGAAAAAATGTTGCCGCTCTTGCAGAAAAATATCGAGCTTCAATTCGAAGGCGGAGCCGAAGTCGTCATGATTTTCGACACCGCAGCTGGAGAATTATCGCCGGCGTTCTATAATGAACTCGTCGTTCCAACGCTCGAAACTTTGGCGCGAACGTTTCCGAAGCGCCTTGGTTATTATGCTAAGGGCGTTCAGGCAGCGCATTTCAAGCACGAGATCTTTGGTGCGAATAGTCCCTGGGTTGGTCAGGGCTATGATCATCGCTGGGATATCGCTTCGGTTCTGCAACAGCGTCCCTATGGTTTTGTGCAAGGAAACTTCGACCAATCACTTTTGTTCATGTCGCCAGCCGAATTCAAGGCGCAGGCGATACGATACCTTGAACCGATTCGAGCGCTCGGGGCTGAAAAGCGCGCTGGCTGGGTGAGTGGCTTGGGCCATGGTGTTCTTCCCGGAACGCCCGAAGAGAACGTCCGTTCGTTTGTGAAGCTGATTCGTGAGGTGATGGCGTGAGTTCATCTGAACTTTTCAAAAAATACGATATCCCGGCACCTCGCTATACAAGTTATCCGACGGTTCCCTATTGGAGTGATAACCCGACGACCGAGCAGTGGATGACTTCAGTGAAAGAGACCTTCGCCGATCCGAAGGCTTCTTGGTCGCTCTATATTCATATTCCTTATTGCGAAACTCTTTGTACGTTTTGCGGCTGTAACACGACGATCACCAAAGATCACAATCGTGAAGAACCCTACGTTCAACTGATCCATCGCGAGTGGGAAACTTATCTGAAGGCAGTGCCTGAGATGGCGAAGCGCCCTTTGGTTCAGTTTCACCTTGGCGGTGGAACTCCAACATTTCTTTCGCCTGCGAATTTGCGCAAGCTCATTGAGCCGATTTTCAAAGCGGTTCAAAAAGACGCTCAGCATTTTGAGGGTTCGATCGAAGTCGATCCACGTCGCACGACGCGTGAACAGCTCGCTGTTCTCAAAGAACTTGGCTTCACGCGGGTGTCAATGGGGGTTCAGGACTTCAACCCTGAAGTACAAAGACTCGTGAATCGTAAGCAGCCGCGCGAGATGACCGAAGCTCTCGTGAACGACGCGCGTGAACTTGGTTATGGCTCTGTGAACTTTGATTTGATCTATGGACTTCCGAAGCAAACAGAAGAGTCAATTCGCGAGATGGCCGAAATCACTTGCGAGATGCTTCCTGATCGCATCGCTCTATACAGTTTTGCGAAAGTGCCGTGGATTAAGCCTGCGCAGCGCCTGTTCAAGGATGAGGACTTGCCAGAAGGTGAAGACAAGCGTCGCCTGTATGAAATCGCTCGTGGAATTCTGCTCGAGGCCGGCTACCGCGAGATCGGAATGGATCATTTTGCACTTCCAAATGATTCGCTCTCGAAGTCAGAGGAAGAGGGACATCTGCATCGCAACTTCATGGGCTACGCTGATCGTAGAACTGAAGCTTTGATCGGCCTTGGGGTTTCTTCGATTTCTGAAACTCCGGGTTGCTTCCATCAAAATGAAAAAGTTCTCCCGATCTATGAGCGTCGGGTGATGGCCGGAGAAATTCCAACTCTTCGAGGACACCTTTTGAGCGATGAAGACCGAAAACGCCGCGAACAGATTCTTGCTTTCATGACCCGTTGGCAGGTTGAGCTGGAAAGCGATGCTCAGGCAATGGATGTTCGCCAATTCTTATCGAGTTTGATCGCTGATGGGTTGGTTCAACTCAACGGCCGCAAGATGACACTCACTGAAAAAGGGCGTCCTTTTTTGCGAAACGCATGTATGGCTCTCGATGCGCGATTGCGCGCGAAAGCTCCTGACACAAAGGTGTTCTCGTCATCGCTATGAGTGAAAATCTTGGGCGCGGCAGACCAGTGCTTGTCGTTGGGGCTGGATTCTCAGGCCTCGTCTCAGCGTATTATCTGAATAAGGCTGGCTTTCAGGTTTCGGTCATCGAAGCAAAAGAGCACGCGGGCGGTTTGATCTCATCGATTCAAACATCCGATGGTCTGATTGAAACCGCAGCCAATGGACTCCTCGCCAATCGCGATGTCGAACTCATGCTTGCAGATATCGGTGTTCAAGCGATGGAAACCGAATCGCATGCGAACCGTCGGTACATTTTGCGAGAAGGTCGGGCTCGCCGCTGGCCTTTGAGTTTCTCTGCAAGTCTTCGCGTCGCCTGGTTTGTTGTTCGCTTCATGCTCGCGCGTTCAAGAGTGCAACCGCGTGCGAAAGAAACAACCTCTGCATGGGCCACGCGAGTGATGGGTGAAGAGGCGAGTGCGTATCTCGTACAAACTGCTCTTCAAGGTATATACGCCGGTGATCCAAATCGCATGAGCGCCTCTCTTGTTTTCGGAAGGTTCTTTTCGAAAACAAACCGGGCGGCGCGGGCGAAGAACTTCCGTGG